>JAEYYS010000369.1 GCA_023428335.1 Verrucomicrobiota bacterium
TGTTCATCATCATGCTGCTCGACATCAAGGCCGAGCAGGGCAAGACCTTCAACCTGAAGGCGGTCGTCGGCGGCATCGTGCTCGCCGCCATCCTCGCCGTGCAGGTCGCCGCCATCGCCACCGGCTACGGCCCCGGCCGCCAGTCGCTGAGCGAGGCCAAGCTCGACCTGCCGGCGGCCGCGGAATACAGCAAGCTGCCAACCATTGCCAACGACCTGCGCGCCGGCACCCTGCCCGACGCCAAGCTGGTCGGCCAGAGCCTGTTCCAGCGCTACGGCTTCCACCTGCAGGTGATCGGCCTGCTGCTGCTCGTCGGCACCGTCGGCGTGGTCGTGCTCAGCAAACGCGAAAAGGAGACGAACTGACGTGATCACCCTCAACCATTACCTGATTGTCAGCGGCCTGCTGTTCTCGCTCGGGCTGGCGGGCGTCATCGCCCGGCGCAACATCCTCATCATCTACATGTGCCTGGAGATGATGCTCAGTGCCGCCAACCTGACCCTGGTGGCCTTCAGCCGCTTCCGCGTCACCGACGGCCTGCCGGACTACGCGGCGCAGTCGCTCGTCTTCTTCACCATCACCGTCGCCGCCGCCGAGGTCGCGGTCGGCCTCGCCATCATCGTGGCGCTCTACCGCGCGAAGCAGAGCGTCGAAACTGAGTCCGTCACCCAGCTGCAGGGCTGAACCTCGATCCCGTCCCATGCCCGCCCAGGAAACCTCCCTCGCCGCCTTCCCGACGCTGCTGCTGCTGCTGCCGTTCTTCTCGGCGCTCGTTCTGCTTCTCGGCCACCGCCTGCTCAAGGGCGCCGGCGTCTATCTGTCGCTGTTCTCCGCCGCCGCCTGCTTTGTGGTCAGCCTGCTCATGCTCGGCTCGACCAATCCCGCCGAGGCGGTGCCGCTGCTGCCCTTCCTCGAAGTCGGCAAGTTCCGCTTCGCCATCGACGCCCTGCTCGACCAGCAGTGCCGCGGCATGCTCTTCATCGTCACCTCGATCGGCCTGCTTGTGCACATCTTCTCGCTCGGGTACATGAAGGACGATCCGGGCAGGGTGCGCTTCTTTGGCTCGCTCTCCCTGTTCATGTTCTCGATGACCGGCATCGTTCTGGCCGGCAACCTGATCATGATGTTCATCTTCTGGGAGTTGGTCGGTGTCAGCTCCTACCTGCTCATCGGTCACTGGTTCGAAAAGCCCTCGGCTGCCGAGGCCTCGAAGAAGGCCTTCCTGACCAACCGCATCGGCGACTTCGGCTTCATGATCGGCATCCTCATGCTGTTCGCGGCCAACCATGGCAACGTCGGCTTTGCCGGCGAGGACGGCCTGCGCGCGGCACTGGCCGGTGGCACCCTGCAGCACATCGCCCAGACCCAGGGCACCTACATGACTATCGCGGTGCTCTGCCTGTTCATGGGCGCGGTCGGCAAGTCGGCCCAGTTCCCCCTGCACGTCTGGCTGCCCGACGCCATGGAGGGCCCGACCCCGGTGTCCGCCCTCATCCACGCCGCGACCATGGTCGCCGCCGGCGTGTACATGCTGGTCCGCGTCGCCTTCCTCATCGAGGCCGCGCCGGTGGCCGCCCAGACCATCGCCTGGATCGGCGGCATCACGGCGCTGATGGCCGCGCTCATGGCCACCCAGCAGAACGACATCAAGCGCGTGCTGGCCTACTCGACCCTCTCGCAGCTTGGTTACATGGTCATGGCCGTCGGCCTGTTCGCCATGCAGCACGCCGGCGCCCACCAGGAGGCCGTGCCCGGCCACCCGGCAATGTTCCACCTCTACACCCACGCCTTCTTCAAGGCCATGCTCTTCCTCGGGGCCGGCGCGGTCATCCACGCCTGCCATCACGAGCAGGACATGTGGAAAATGGGCGGCCTGATGAAGCACATGCCGGTGACCTTCGTCACCTTTGCCCTCGGCACCGCCTCGCTCATGGGCCTGCCCTTCGTCACCAGCGGCTTCTGGAGCAAGGAGGCCATCCTCGGCGTCGCCTTTGAGGTCAAGGGCGGCAGCCCACTGTTCTGGATCGGCGTCGGCACCGCCATGCTGACCGCCTTCTACATGACCCGTCTCTTCGTGGTCGCCTTCCTCGGCAAACCGCGCAGCGATTCCGCCCATCACGCCGTCGAGGCGCCAGTCGTGATGCTGCTGCCGCTGCTTGCCCTCGGCCTGCTCACCCTGGTGTCCGCGGTGCCCGGCATCACCCGCCTGCTCGAAGCCATGAAGCCGCATCACGCCGAGGAGCATGCCACCGTCATGATCGCCTCGATCGCCGCCCTGGTCATCGGCGCCGGTGCCGCCTTCAAGCTCTATCGCGGCAAGGATCGCGACCCGGTGCGCATCCCGCTGTTCGCCAACAAGTTCTACTTTGATGAGATCTACGCCGTGCTGGTGCGCGTGCTGCAGGACAGCCTGGCCTGGATCATCGCCGGCCTCGACCGCCTCATCGTCGACGGCCTGTTCTCCCGCCTGCCCGCCTTCGTCGCCCGCCGTGCCGGTGCGGCCGCGCGCGTGCTGCAAGGCGGCCACCTGCAGGCCTACACCTTCCTGCTCGGTCTCGGCATTCTTCTGGTCATTTATGTGGTTGTGTTTGTCCTGCCCGCCCCGGGCCACTGACGTGCTATGAGCCTTCTCGAAATCGTCATCCTGCTCCCCCTGCTCGCCGCCGTCGCTGTCTGGCTGGGCGCGCCCGCCCGACTGGTCTCCGTCGGTTCGGCCCTGCTCAACCTGGTGCTCCTGCTCGGCGCGGCCGCCAAGTTCAAGGCCGCGGCCGCCGGCGGGCTCGCCTTCACCAGCGCCCGCGTCGTGCTCGACAATCCGTCGATCAGCTTCGCCGTCGGCCTGGACGGCACATCGCTCATCCTCGGCCTGCTCACCGCCCTGGTCACCCTCGCCGCCGTCTGGCAGATCGCCGACGACCGGCCGCCGATCTATCACACCGCCTCGCAGCTCATCGCCGCCGGAGCCTTCGGGGCCTTCCTCTGCACCGACCTGTTCTTCATCTACGCTTTCCATGAACTGGCGCTGATCCCGACCTTCCTCATGATCGCCCTGCACGGCCGGGCCGACGACGAAACGCGGCGGGCGGTGGCCTGGAAAACGACGCTCTATCTCGGCGCCGGCAGCCTTGTCCTGCTCGCCGGTCTCGGCTGGCTGGTGCTGGAGTACAGCGGTGGTCAAAAGCTGACCTTCGACCTCAACGCTCTGAAAGCGGTCGCCGCCACCAACCCGCTGCCGGTGGAAAAGCAGGGCCTGATCTTCTTTGTCCTGCTGCTCGGCTTCGGCACCCTGGTCAGCCTGTTCCCGCTGCACAGCTGGGCGGCGCCGGCCTACGCCACCGCGCCGGTGCCGGTGGCCATGCTGCACGCCGGCGTGCTGAAGAAGTTCGGCCTGTACGGCCTGATCCAGATTGCCCTGCCCCTGCTGCCTCAGGGACCGCACGTCGCCTGGGTGCAGAAAGCCCTGCTGTTCATGCTGCTCGGCAACATCCTCGTCGTCGGCTTCGTCACCATCGCCCAAAAATCCCTCGACCGCATCCTCGGCAATTCCTCGGTGATGCACATGGGCTACATCTTTCTCGGCATCGCCGCCGGCACCGAGATGGCCCTGCAGGGTGCGATCCTGCTCATGTTCGCCCACGGCGTCTCCATCGCCCTGCTCTTTGCCCTCGCCGGCCGCCTGCGCAACCAACTCGGAACGCTCGAACTTGCCAAACTCGGCGGTCTGGCCTCGCATGCGCCGGTCTTCGCCATCCTCTTCGCCTTCGGCGCCTTCGCCTCGATCGGCCTGCCCGGCCTGGCGAACTTCGCCGGTGAAGTGCTGGTCTTCCTCGGCGCCTTCGGAAGCGATGGCAGCACCACCTTCGGCGCGCTGCAGTGGACCGTTGTGCTGGCACTCTGGGGCGTCGTCATGTCGGCCGTGTACATGCTGCGCGCCTACCGCGACATTTTCCAGGGCACCGCCGCCACCGGCCTGTTCATGAACGATCCCTCGCTGTCCCAGCGCCTGCCCTTGATCCTGCTCGCCGCCGCCCTGCTGGTCGTCGGTTGCTGCCCCTGGCTGCTGCTCGACCTGCTCAAGGCGGCCCCGTAACCTGCATCTTTCCCGACCATGTCCGTTTTTGCCGTCGAAATCTTCCTCGTCCTGCTGGGCGTCGGCCTGCTCTGCCTTGAGGCCCTGCTGCCCAACGTGCCGCGGCGCGCGCTCGCCGCCCTCAGCCTCGGCGGCACCGCCCTGGCCCTGCTGCTGTTCGCCTTTGCCGACACCTCGACCGCCGCCCTGCCCGACTTCGTCCAACCCTTCCACCAGATCGACAGTCTGGCGCTGTTCTACAAGGGTTTTGCCCTGGTCGCGACGCTGGCCGTGCTCTGGCTGACGGTGGAAAACCGCGGCTACCTTGAGCGCCACTGCCCGGAAGGCCGTCACAACGAAATGTTCAGCCTGCCGCTGCTGGTCTGTGCCGGCATGATGTGGATGGCCTCGGCCAAGGACCTGATCACCGTCTTTGTCTGCCTGGAACTGGTGACGGTGTCGTTCTACGTGCTGGTCGCCTTCGCGCGCAAGAGCAGCCTCGTGCTGGAGGCCGGCGTCAAGTACCTGATCCTCGGCGCCCTCAGCACCGGCGTGCTGGTCTATGGCATCGCCTGGATCTACGGTGTGACCGACTCGATGAGCTTTGAGGGCATTGCCGCCGCGCTCGCCGAACCGGAGACCCCGCGTCAGGCCGCCCTCTTGGGTGCCGCCTTCCTGCTGGCCGGCCTCGGCTTCAAGGTTGCCGCCGCCCCCTTCCACATCTGGGTGCCGGACGTCTACCAGGGCGCGCCGCTACCGGTGACCACCTTCCTCTCGGTCGGTTCCAAGGCCGCCGGCTTCGTCGTACTCAGCCGTGTGGTCGAGGCCTTCACCGGCCCCGACTCGCTGATCCGCACGGAGATCACCTCCCTGCTGCTGATCGGTGGCGCCGCCACGATCCTGCTCGGCAGCCTGCCCGCGCTCTTCCAGACCAGCGTCAAGCGCCTGCTCGCCTACTCCAGCATCAGCCACGCCGGCTACCTGCTGCTTGCCCTCGCCGCCGCACCGACCGCGCGCTACGACCTCTCCGGTGCCGGTGTCACCGCCTTCTACCTCGGCACCTACCTGCCGATGACCGTGCTCGGCTTCCTCGTGCTCGCCATCCTGCGCCAGAACGGCTTGGGCGACGACCTGCGCGACCTCGCCGGCCTCGGCCGCCGCCAGCCGGCGCTCGCCCTCGCCGCCACCCTGGCCTTCGCCTCGCTGGCCGGCCTGCCGCTGACCGCCGGTTTCATGGGCAAGCTGTTCGTCTTCCTCGGCCTGGTCGATCACGCCTCCTGGGCGGCCCTGACCTGCGCCGTCATCGGCGCCGCCGCCGGTTTCTACTATTACCTGCGCCCGGTACTCGCCATGTATGGCAATGCACCGGCTGCCGGCGCGCCGCTCACGGTGAGCGCACCGACCCGTGTCGTGCTGTTCGTTCTGGCCGCCGCCATCGTCGTCATCGGCGTCTACCCGAAGCCGCTGCAAAGCCAGCTCAAGGCAGCCACCGCCGTGCAGGCCGCGCACTGAGCCCGGCGGCGACCCCTTGGAAGTTCGCCGCTGGCGAACGCGTAGGAAAGCAGATGCGCCACGCTCTTTTCCTGCTCGCCAGCCTGCTCTTCACCACCGCCGCCCTCGCCCAGTCGGAGGACGGCAAACTGCGCATCGTCGTCTTCGGTGCCCATCCCGATGACGCCGAGTACAAAACGGGCGGCACCGCCGTGAAGTGGGCGCGGCTCGGCCACCACGTCAAACTGGTCTCGGTCACCAATGGCGACATCGGGCACTGGCGCGAAGCCGGCGGTCCGCTGGCCCTGCGCCGCGCCACCGAGGCCGCCGCCTGCGCGAAGAAACTCGGCGTCACCTCACAGGTGCTCGACATCCATGACGGCGAGCTGCTGCCGACTCTGGAAAACCGCAAGCTCATCACGCGCATCATCCGCGAGTGGCGCGCCGACATCGTCATCGCCCACCGCCCCTGGGATTATCATCCCGACCACCGCTATGTCGGCGTGCTCATCCAGGACGCCGCCTTCATGGTCACCGTGCCGTTCATCTGCCCGGATGTGCCGCCGCTGAAAAAGAACCCGGTGTTCTTGTATTCGAGCGACGGCTTCCAGAAGCCCTATCCCTTCACCCCGGACATCGCCGTGGCGGTGGACGACGCCTTTGAGCAGAAGCTGGATGGCCTGCACGAGCTGACCTCGCAGGCCTACGAGGGCGGTGCCAGCGGTTCGGCCGAGTATGTCGAAACGCAGGTGCCACCGGCCGCGGACGAGGTCGCCCGGCGCGCCTGGCTGAAGCGCCGCTGGGGCGCCCGTCAGGGCAGCGAGGCCGACCGCCATCGCGATCTGCTCGTGAAATGGTATGGGCCCGAGCGCGGCAAGGCCGTGCGTTACGCCGAGACCTTTGAGGTCTGCGAGTACGGCCGCCGTCCGTCCGCCGACGAACTGCGCAAGCTGTTTCCGTTCGACGAACCGTGAGTTTTGGCGACCGCGGCACGCACTTTCCCGCTTGAAGGGAGCCCCGCGTCCCGTTTATCACTGCACCCCCGATGACTCCCGCCGCGCTTCCCGATCCCAGCCGTCTTGGCGACGTGCTGATGGCCTTTCTCAGCATTCTCTTCGAGGGGGCGCCGTACATCCTGATCGGCACCCTGCTGTCGGGATTGATCGACGCCTTCCTGCCGGCGAAACTGCTCGACCGCCTGCTGCCGCGCAACCGGGTGTTTTCCACCCTGATCGCCGGTTTTCTCGGCCTCATCTTCCCGGTCTGCGAATGCGCCGTCGTGCCGGTCATCCGCCGCCTGGTACAAAAGGGTCTGCCCCTGTCCTGCGCGCTGACCTACATGCTGTCGGCGCCGATCATGAACCCGATCGTCGCCGTCAGCACCCTGACGGCTTTCAAGGAGTTTCAGAAGGTCACCGGCTGGCTGGAAATCGGCAACGCCACCATGACCCTGGCCCGCCTTTCGCTTGGCTACGCGGTCGCGGTCACCGTCGGCCTCATCGTCCTGCGCTTCCGTCCCGAACGCATTCTCAAGCCCAGCATCGTCGAGGGCATCGAGGCGCCGCGCGCGGAAGGTGCGACCGCCCCCAAGGTCTCGTTCAACGGTCGCCTGGTGCATGCCATGCGCACGGCGATGCGCGACTTCCTCGACACCGGCATGTACTTCACCATCGGCGTCATCATCACCTCGGTCTTCAACACCCAGGTGAACCAGGCCATCCTCGATGGCGTCGCCGGCAACGAATGGCTGGCCCTGCCCTCGATCATGGGCCTGGCCTTTGTGCTGTCGTTGTGCAGCACCTCGGACGCCTTCATTGCCGCGCCCATGGCCGCCTTCTCGCAAGCCGCGAAACTCGCCTTCCTGGTCTTCGGTCCGATGATGGACATCAAGCTGATGTTCATGTATTCGGTGGTGTTCCGCCGCCGCGTCGTGCTCATCATGCTGCTCGGCACCTTCCTGCTCATCGGCCTGCTGTCCCAGCCCTGGATCAGCCTGATGGAACTGCTGCAAACCACCTCCAAGCCATGAGTGCCACCCGCACCCTCCTCCACCTGGTCAGCGTCGCTCTGCTGCTGCTCTGGAGCGCCGTCCTGCTCTACTTCTACGCCACCGGTCGCATCGCCCAGTACCTGCCCGGCGACGGCATTTTCCGGCCCATGGTGCTGGTCTCCGGCATCGGCCTCGCCGTGCTCGCCCTGTTCAACCTGCTGACGCTCGGCGCTGAAGATCCCGGCTGCGAAGGCCACGGCCACGCGCATGACGGCGACTGCGGTCATGACCACGCGCATGCCGGCCACCAAGATTGTGGTCACGATCACGCGCACGGCCATCATCACGACTGCGGCCACGATCACGCCCATGAGGGCTGCGGCCATGACCACGCGCACAGCCATCACCACGACTGCGACCACGATCACGCCCATGCCAGCCACGGCGACTGCGGTCACGACCACGCGCACGACGATCACCACGACTGCGGCCACAAGCACGCCTGCTGCGGTCACGATCATGCCCCTGGCACCGCTCACTCCCACGGCCATGGCCTGCTTGAGGAAAGCTCGTGGACGGGTCGCCTGGTGGCCATCCTCATCCTCGCCGCGCCGATCACCTGGGCGGCCTTCATGACGCCCGACCGCTACAGCGCCAACGCCGTCATCAACAAGGGTCTGTACAATCCCAACTACAACAGCACGGCCAACGCCGACAAGTTCTCGCTACGTACCGAGGACAACGCCAAGACCACCACTCCCGCATCGCCGGCAAAACCGGCACCAGCAGGTGCCACGCCGACCGCCGAGCCCGCGGTCGCCAAGGCCGAGCCGCAGGCGCAGAGTTACGGCAGCTTCACCCTCGACGACCTCAAGGCGCAGGTGCCACAGAGCAAGGACGGCAACTTCATTCTCGAGGTGCCGGAAATCTACTACACCGGCGGCGACATCGAGGTGCAGAGCGTGCTCGCCGGTCAGAAGGTCGAGACCATCGCCCAGGTGCTGCCGGAAAAGGTCAACAACACCGACGGCCGCCGCCTGCGCATCTTCCGCATGCTCGTCCAGTGCTGCGCCGCCGATGCCCGCCCCTACTCGATCCCGGTCGAGTTCACCGACAAGGCCCCCGCCTACAAGGACATGACCTGGGTCAAAATCGTCGGCGAGATGGCCTATGAGAAGGACGGCGACCAGACCGTGCCGGTGCTCAAGGCGGAAAAGGTCGAGGAGACCACCGAACCCGAAAACACCATGATTTATTGAGCTCGGCGACTTCTTGGCGAAACCGCCAAGAAGTCTTTCAACGGGTATTCGCCAAGAAGGCTTATTTTCAAGCAAGGGAAACTTTTCTTGACCCTCCAGAGGCCCGGTCTTAGTTTCAAATTTGTCAGGAACCCCGTGGGTGGCGCTGCTTTTCGTGAATGCTTGAACGAGCCGGAAATCCTCCACTGCCGCACAGGATTCCGACTTCCAATTTCTTCATTCACAATCTGTTCCCATCTTTCCCATGCTCGGCAAACTTTTCGGTTTCGTCGCCCAGGACATCGGCATTGACCTCGGCACCGCCAACACTCTCGTCTACATCAAGGATCACGGCATCGTCCTGCGCGAACCCTCGGTGGTCGCCGTCAAAAGCGGCACCAACGAAGTGGTCGCCGTCGGCGATGATGCCAAGCGCATGCTCGGCCGCACGCCGGGCGGCATCACGGCCATCCGGCCGTTGAAGGGCGGCGTCATCGCCGACTTCCGCGTCACCGAGGCAATGCTGCGCCACTTCATCCGCAAGGTGCACAACAACCGCCGTGCCATGCGCGGTCCGCGTGTGGTCATCGCCGTGCCCTCGGGCATCACCGAGGTCGAAAAACGCGCCGTCAAGGAGAGCGCCGAACAGGCCGGTGCGCGCGAGGTGTACCTGATCGAGGAACCGATGGCCGCGGCGATCGGCGTCGGCCTGCCGGTCCAGGAGGCGGCGGGCAACATGATCGTCGACATCGGCGGCGGCACCTGCGAGATCGCCATCATTTCGCTCGCGGGCATTGTGTTCAGCCGCAGCTTGCGCGTCGGGGGCGATGAATTCGACGAAACGAT
>JAEYYS010000397.1 GCA_023428335.1 Verrucomicrobiota bacterium
AGAAGGAGGTGCCGCACTACTGCTACCACCCGAAGCTGACCAGCCCCGGCAACTGCCGCATGTGCCTGGTGGAAATGGGCATGCCGCCGCGCCCGCAGCCGGGCCAGGAACCGGAGAAGGACGAGCATGGCATGCCGAAGATCGGCTGGATGCCGCGCCCGGTCATTGCCTGCGCCAACACGGTCGCCGAAGGCATGGGCATCCGCACGGATTCGATCCTGACCCAGGAATGCCGCAAGGGCGTGATGGAGTTCCTGCTCATCAATCACCCGCTCGACTGCCCAATCTGCGACCAGGCCGGCGAGTGCCGCCTGCAGGAGTTCAGCGTTGAGCACGGCAAGGGCGAAAGCCGCTTCCGCGAGAACAAGGTCAAGAAGCCGAAGAACGTCGACATCGGCCCGCGCGTCCGCCTCGACGATGAGCGCTGCATCATGTGCAGCCGCTGCATCCGCTTCACCGCCGAGATCGCCGATGACCCGGTGCTCGGCTTCACCGAGCGCGGCAGCCACACGACGCTGGCCGTGCACCCGGGCAAGCGCCTGGAGAACAACTACTCGCTCAACACGGTCGACATCTGCCCGGTCGGCGCCCTCACCAGCACGGACTTCCGCTTCCAGCAGCGCGTCTGGTTCCTCACCGAAACCGACAGCCTGTGCACGAAGTGCGGCCGCGGCTGCAACACGATCATCGGCGCCCGTGGCGACACCCTGTACCGCCAGACCCCGCGCGAGAACAACGACGTCAACTCGAACTGGATGTGCGACCAGGGCCGCCTCGACTTCCACTTCGTCAACAGCGAGTTCCGCCTCACCGATCCCCTGCTCAAGAAGGCGGGTCGCCACGAGACCGCCAAATGGAGCGACAGCCTGCAGGCCATCGCCGACGCCGCCCGCGGCCTGAAGGGCGAAGAGATCGCCATCGTCGCCAGCGCCCGTTTCACCAACGAGGAACTGCACTACGTGCGCAAGCTGGCCGACACCCTCGGCACCGACAATCTCGACGTCGTGCCACGCACCGCGGCAGCGACGGCTACCTGCGCGCCGACGACCTCAATCCCAACAGCCTCGGCGTCCGCCACATCCTCGGCCTCCAGAAGCCCGGTGCCATGCTCGAAGGCATCCGCGAGCTGCTCGGCCGCGGTCGCCTCAAGCTGGTTATCGCCCTCGGCGAAGACCTGCTCAAGGCCGGCTTCGAAGCGCGCGAACTCGAAAAGGCCGGCTTCTTCGCCTCGCTGCACATCCTCGCCCACGCCGCCGCCGATTACGCCCACGCGGTCCTGCCCGGCAACTCCTACGCGGAGAAGGACGGCAGCATGATCAACGTCACCGGTCGCCTGCAGCGCCTCAACAAGGCCGTCAACAGCCCCGGCAACGCCCGCGACACACTGCAGATCCTGCGCGACCTCGTCGCCGCCTGCGGTGGCGAGAAGGGTCCGGACAATGCCGCCGGCGTGTTCGGTCGCCTCGCCCAGGAGATCGCCTGCCAGAAGGGCCTGACCATCGATGGCATCGGCGCTCTTGGCGTGGCCGTGGTCGAAACCGAGGAGAAGGTGCCTCTGCTCGAACGCGAGAAGGAGCGTCGCAGCAAGGGCCTGATCGTCGGCTGACGCGGGGCATCACCCTCTTTCAAAGAGCGCACCCGCGTGCGCCGATAGCAGGTCGTCAGACCTCCAGCCAGACCACACCCGGATGGCGAGCGCACAAGGCTTGGATCGCCTCCGGTTCCAGCACCGCAAAGGCGGTCGACAGGGCATCCGACAGCGCCGCGGCGGGTGCCTGCGCAAAACTGCGCTGCGGCCGCAGCGGCAGCGGCCGCAGGCTGCGCGGATCCATCAGGTGCGCGCCCTTGACCTGGAAGCCGCTGCCGCTGACGGCGGCATCCTGCAGGGTCAACGCCCGTGCGCCTTCCGCCAGGGTGATCGTCCAGCCCTGCTCGCCCGGGGCGTTGCCGAGTGCCAGCAGGGTACTGTCGCCAGCGTTCAGCAGGGCATCGGCAAAGCCCCAGTCGGCGAGCAGCACCGACGCCTGATCGAGCGCGTAGCCCTTGCCCAGACCACCGAGGTCAAAGACCATGTGATCGGCGTGCACGGTCACCCGGAAGCCATCCTCATCGAGATCAAACAAGTGCGAGCCCACCGCCCCGCGCGCTTTTTCCAACAACTCGGGATCCGGCTCGCGCAGGCTGCCGTCCTCGGCCCGCCACAGGTGCATCAGCGGTCCCACCGTAATGTCAAAAGCGCCCTCCGTCTCCGCGTGCACGGCCTTGGCCAGACTGAGACAGTCCCAGACGGCGAGCGACACGTTCAGGCTCTCGCCCGCGCGCAACTGCGCCAGCCGCCAGATGTCGCTGGTCGGCCGGAAGCGACTCAATTCATCCTCGAGCCGATGGATCTCGCTGAACAGCGCCTCGGCCGCCTGCGCAGCGTAGAGGGCATCGTCGCCGGCGAGGATCACCTCAAAGGCGGTCGCCATGGCGTGCTGCTCGAAGCGGTGGATCGTCATGGCGGCGGCACGCCGGGCAAGGGCGGCAGGGTCGGCGAAAACGCTGGCGGCACGGTCAAGGTGCCGCCCGGCTGAACCGGCGCCGGCAACTCGGGCACCGGGGTCGGCACCGCGGTGGCCGGGGCCTGGCGACGGTAGAAAACCGAAAGCATGACACCGGGTCGCAGGCCGTAGGGGGAGCGCACGTCGTACTCCTCCAAGCGCAGCTTGTCAGCCACGGCCTGGTAAAACTCGCCATCGGTGACGATGATGTCGGCGTCGATCGTTTCCGGCACCGCGGTGGGGTAACCGACCTTCGGCCAGGCGCGCCAGTACCAAGGCAGCGGCCAGCCGGAATCGGCCTGCACCACC
Source organism: Verrucomicrobiota bacterium (assembly GCA_023428335.1). Classification (GTDB taxonomy): domain Bacteria; phylum Verrucomicrobiota; class Verrucomicrobiia; order Verrucomicrobiales; family Verrucomicrobiaceae; genus Prosthecobacter. The sequence continues at coordinate 2,853 of JAEYYS010000397.1, forward strand.
TGGATCCGGGTCGTGGCGGTCTTGTCGCCGACATAGGCACCCACCTCATCAAGCAGGCGGCGCAAGCTCTTCGAGGTGTGCGAGTAGACGTAGGGATTACGCGGGTCGGCCGAGTACTCGAACTGCGGGTTCGCGTGCGTGCCGGTGAGCCGCATCGTCTGGCTGCACAGATGGTAGGCACCGAGGGCAATGAGCACGTGGAACAGCCCGCGCGTCAGCAGACCGGGCATCCATGACCACAGCGCCGCACCGCCGGCACCGGCCAGCAGGATGAGCGCGTGCTGGGCGCTGAGGATCGACCAGGGCGTCTTGTAGCGGATCAGCGAATAGACGCCAAACAGCGCCACGGCATAAACCGTCAGGAAGACCAGGAAGACCTGTCGCTCCGGCCGGCGATGCTGACCGAAGAACGCATGTCCCATGCCGAGCAGGGCCAAACCGCCGATCATCGCCTCGCTCCACACGAGGGTGTCGCGCCGCCAGAAAATCAGGGTCAGGTAGTAGTGCCAGGGCTTTTCATGACCGCTGCCCTGCCCCCGCTGGAAGTAGTCGAAGTAGGTCATCAGGCTGTCCCAGACCGTGCCCCAGTCGCGAAAGCCGCCCGAGTAGGAGGCCACCGACACCAGCACCGCCGGCACCAGAGCCCACAGCCAGGGCCGCTTCGGCCGGTCCTTGGCACGCGCCCCGGCCAGGCTTAGGCCACTACCCTTGCGCGGGGTGAAGCCGCCGAAGAGCAGTCGCACCGCCAGCCAGCCGCAGAACACAGCGCCGACATTGAGAATGAAGGTCTCCTTGGTCGCATGCTGGAAGCCGAGCGAGGCGCCGCCGAGCAGCAGCCAGAAGCGTGAGCCGCCCTGCGAGTAGCGCCAGAAGGCCAGCAGCGTGACGCCGACCAGCAGCACCAGCAGCATCTCCATGATGAAGTAGCGACTGTAATACACCATCATGGGCGACACCGCCGCCAGCAGCAGGGCCAGCGCCGTGCCCATGCGCCCGAGCACATCGGCAAAACTCAGGGTCAGAACCAGAACCAGCAGACCGCAGACCACCGTCACCCGCCGCAATTGGGCGTCGGTCCAGGTGTTCGAATCGCCCCAGCCGGCCAAACCGCCCCAGAGCCGGGCGACCTGATGCAGGCCGGGTCCGTGATAGTCCTTGCGATCGTACTCGAAGTGGCCGGTGTCGACGTACTTGGCCAGCTTGACCCCCAGCACCGCCTCATCGGTGTGCATCAGGCGCCGGTCCAGGCCGGGCAGCCGGTAGAACCCGCCCAAGGCCAGCGCCAGCACCACCAGCACAAGGCAGGGCAGCAGCGGGAAGACGGCTTCTTTGCGCGGGGTCATGGGGGTCTTACCATGGCGAACCCCGCCTCATGCGCCAGCAGGAATGTCGCCGAGTTCCCGATACGCCTGCACGATGCGGCCCAGCCATTCGTCCTGGTTCATCGCCCAGTAGCGGGTCGAAAAAATCTCAACCTCATGCAGGCCGGTGAAGCCGGCCGATTCGACCCAGCCACTGATCTTGCGGATGGGAATGCAGCCCTCGCCCATCAGGCCGCGGTCGTTGAGCAGGTCGGTCGTCGGCGTTTTCCAGTCGCACAGGTGGTAGGCAAGCAGCCTCCCCTTCTCCGCCGACAGCGCGATTTGCGCCTCCAGCTCCGGATCCCACCAGATGTGGTAGACATCGGCGGCGATGCCGAGCAGGCGCGGCGAGCCCAGCACCTCGCAGATCTCATTGGCCTGGCGCATCGTGTTCACCGCACTGCGGTCGTCGGCATACATCGGGTGCAGCGGCTCAATGGCGAGTTTGACCCCCGCGGCCTCGGCCTCGGGCAACACGGCGGCAATGCCGTCGGCAATCTGCTTGCGCGACTCCTCCAGCGGTTGCCCCGGCACCGCCCCGCAGACCAGCACGATCAGCGGCGCGCCCAGCGCCTGCGCCTCGGCGATGCAACGCCGGTTGTCATCGATCGCCGCCTGCCGGCCGGCGGCGGTGGCCGCAGGAAAAAAGCCGCCCCGGCAGAGGCTGACGATGTCCAACCCCGCCTCGCGGGCCTGCCGTCCGACGGTCGCCGGGTCGCGCCCCTCGAGGTTGTAGCGCCAGAACGTGATCCCGCCGAGGCCCGCCGCCGCGTATTTGGCGATGCAGGTCTCCGTGTCCCAAGGCTTCGTCGTGATCGTGTGCAGGCAGAGGCGGCGCAGGTCATTCATCGGACGTACCGCAACGCGTTCAGAGGGGGGCGTCAAGGGGGAGTTGGGGGCGGAGGAAGAAGGGAAAAGGAACAAGGGATAAGGAGAAAGATAAGGGAAACCGGCGCAGGACTGCTTCCAGGCTTCGCTCCATCGTCGGCATGCCTCCTCAGGTTTCCTCGACCGCATTCGGCAACACCCCCTTGCTCTGCAGGAAAGCATAGAAGGGATGCCTGCGGATCGACTCGGGAGTTCCCACCGACAGGGAGAGTCCGCAATCCGGACACTCGACCGCGCCGTTGATCGCCGTCTCGCAGGCCGGACAGAGCCCCTCGTAGGGCTCGGTCACTTCCGGGGCGATGCCAAAATGGTCCATCAGCAGGGTCAGGCTCTGCACCAAGTCCGCCTCTTCAACGAGCAGGCGGAACTCGGTCACACCTCCCTGGCCGCCAAAGTGGGTTGTCACCCCTGCAAAATCCAGGGGCACTCCCTCCCGGCCAAACAGCTCAATAATGCCCTTGAGTTCGTCGGCGCTGAATTGTGGGATTTCGATCATGCGGGTGCCTGCTACGATCCTTTGCTGGCTGGCGATGGAGCTGATTCCGTCTGTCGAGACTGACCGAAGACGCCCTCACTCCAAGCTCTGCGCGCCAAGCTCCAGTCTTCGCCCCCCGCCCTCACTCCGCCTGCGCGTCCGTGCCGCCGGCGATCTTGCTGCGCATCTCGGTGTCGGCGCTGAGGTTGCGGAAGCGGGCGTAGTCCATGATGCCGAGGTTGCCGCTGCGGAAGGCTTCGGCCATGGCGAGGGGGACCTGGGCCTCGGCCTCGACGACGCGGGCGCGCATTTCCTGGGTGCGGGCGGACATTTCCTGTTCGAGAGCGACGGCGGCGGCGCGGCGCATTTCGGCGTTGGCTTGGGCGATCTTCTTGTCGGCCTCGGCCTGTTCGGTCTGCAGTTTGGCGCCGACGTTTTCACCGACGTCGATGTCGGCGATGTCGATCGACAGAATCTCGAAGGCGGTGCCGGCGTCGACGCCCTTGGCGAGCACGAGCTTGGAGATGCTGTCGGGGTTTTCCATGACCTCCTTGTAGGAGTTGGCCGAGCCGATCGAGGAGACGATGCCCTCGCCGACGCGGGCGATGACGGTCTCCTCGGTGGCACCGCCGACGAAGCGGTCGAGGTTGGTGCGCACGGTGACGCGGGCGCGCACACGCAGGGAGATGCCGTCCTTGGCGACGGCGTCAATCTTGCCGCCGCGACCCATCTCCTGGTTCGGGCAGTCGATGACCTTGGGATTGATGCTGGTGCGCACGGCGTCGAGCACGGTCTTGCTGGTGCCCTTGCAGGCGAGGTCGATGGCGCAGGCGCGGTCAAAGGTCAGCGGGATGCCGGCCTTGTCAGCGGCGACCAGGGCGAGCACGACGTGCTGGACATCGCCGCCGGCGAGGTAGTGGGCCTCCAGTGGATCGCTCTCCAAGCTCAACCCTGCCTTCACCGCGGTGATGCGCGAGTCGACGACCATGGCATTGGGAATGCCGCGCAGGTACATGGCGAGCAGGTTGATGATGCTCACCGGCGCATTGGAGATGCGCGCGCGCAGCCAGAGGTTGAAGAACTTGGCGATGATGAGGAAGAGAACGATGGCGACAACGAGGGCGCCGCCGACGAGGAGGAATTGGAAGTTGATGGGCATGATCAGGTGGGGCTGGGGGTGAGTCGAACGATGAGGTTGCCGGGTTCGCGACCGGTGATGCGGACACCGGCGCCGGCCGGGGCGAAACCGTCCTCGCAACGCACCTCGCGGCGCTGGCCGCCGAAGTCGGCGCGACCGAGCGGGCGCAGGTCGGTGAGAGCAACGCCGACGGCACCGGGCGCAAGGCCGTCTGCAGCGGGAGGCGCGGCCGGGCTGGCAGCTTCGAGGGTGAAGCCACGTCGCCAGAATTTCACGGCAAAAAAGCGCAGCCAGACAAGCTGGACAGCGGCGGTGATCAGGATGACCCCGGCGGCCGCCGTCGCGCGGGCCGTGCCGCTCCAGGGGGCAAATTCCTCGCCAAAGAGCAGCAGGGCCGCGGCGGCGAGGGTGCAGAGCACGCCGATGGCGCCGACGATCATGCCTGGCACGAAGGTCTCCAGGATCATGAGCAGGATCCCGAGCAGCACGAGGATGGCGAGCGTGAGAACCACGGGATGAGCATGGAAGGGGTTGCCGCTGCCGTCAAGTCAAGCCGGCTTGGCAAGCAGGCCCTTCACCACCTCACCATGAACATCGGTCAGGCGAAAGTCACGGCCCTGGAAACGGTAGGTGAGGCGGGTGTGATCGAGTCCGAACAGGTGCAGGATCGTCGCATGGAAGTCGTGCATCGACACCGGATCGCGGGCGACATGCCAGGCAAAGTCGTCGGTCTCGCCATGGATGTGGCCGCCCTTGACGCCGCCGCCGGCCATCCACAGGGTGAAGGCGCCGGGGTGATGGTCGCGCCCTGTCACGGTTTTGAATCCGGGGCGGTTCTCGCCGAGGGCGGTGCGGCCGAACTCGCTGCCCCAGACAACGAGGGTGGTGTCGAGCAGGCCGCGCTGCTTGAGGTCCTTGAGCAGGGCGGCGACCGGTTGATCGACCATGCGGCAGTTGTGGGCGAGCTGGGGGTCGAGGTTGCTGTGGTGATCCCAGGAGGCGTGGATGATGTTCACGAAGCGCACGCCGCGCTCGACCATGCGCCGGGCCTGCAGGCAGTGGCGCGAGAAGATGCGGTAGTTGCCAATGCCGCCGAGGTTGCTCTTGATGGGCGGTTCGTCGCGGTCGATGCCGTAGGCGTCGAGGGTGGCCTGGGATTCGCCGGAGAGATCGGTCAGCTCGGGCGCGGCGCTCTGCATGCGGAAGGCGAGCTCGTAACTGTTGATGCGGCTGGCGATCTCCGGATCGCCGATGTGGCGGTGGCGCAGGCGGTTGAGGTCGTTGAGCGCGCCCAGGCTGGCCTGCTGCATGTCGTGGCTGATGCCCTCAGGGTTGGCGAGGTTGAGCACGGGCGAGGCTCCGTTGCGGAACATGACGCCGCTGTAGGAGGAAGGCAGGAAGCCACTCGACCAGGTCGAGCTGCCGCCGGGCAGGCCGCGGCCCTTGCTGACCATGACCACGTAGGCCGGCAGATCCTGCGAGGGACTGCCGAGGCCGTAGGTGAGCCAGGACCCGACGCTCGGACGGCCGAGCAGCGGTGCACCGCAGTTGAGCATGAGCTGCCCAGGCAGGTGGTTGAACTGCGTCGTGTGCATGGAGCGGATCATGCAGATGTCATCGGCGCAGCCGGCGAGGTGCGGCAGCAGATCGGAGAAATCCATGCCGCTCTGGCCGTGCTTGGCAAACACGCGCTTGGTGCCCAGCACCGTCGCCGTCTCCTTCTGCAGGAAGGCGAACTTCTGGTCGCCCACCAGCGAGTCGGGCAGCGGCTTGCCGTCGTAGGTGTTCAGCAGCGGCTTCGGGTCAAAGAGATCCATCTGGCTCGGACCGCCCTCAAGGAAGAGAAAGATGCAGCGCTCCGCGCGCGGCGCAAACTGCGACAAACGGGCGGCCAGCGGTCCCGACTCGGCCGCCAGCAGGCCGTCGCGCCCGAGCAGCGAGGCAAGGGCGAGCGTGCCGAGGCCGCAGGCGCCGGTGGCGAGGAAATCGCGCCGGGCCAGGGTGAGTCGTTCTTCAGGAGACATCCGTTTGATAACGTCGCGAAGCGTCGCTGTCTCGCGGCAAAGGCTCAGCGTTTCCAGGCCAGGCAGGTGAGGATGAGGACACCCGGCAGGTAGGCCAGCGTGCTGAAGAACAGCTTGCGGGCGGTCGCACGCTCCGGATTTTTCTGGAAGGCGAGCGCCAGGCGGCAAAGCCAGGCGGCGAGCAGCAGGGCCGGCGGCAGGAACCAGGCCGGACGGACGAGACCGGCATAGACCGGATGGAACATCAGCAGCAGGGTGGCGACCGAGTAGGCGAGCGCGTGGCGCGAGGTACGCACGCCCAGCTCGTCCTCGTTGGCGAGCATGACAAAACCGCCGCGGCGGTACTCATCGCGATACATCCAATTGATCGCCAGGAAGTGCGGCAACTGCCAGAGGAAGAGCAGCGCGAACAGGTACAGCGCGCCCGGCTCGACCAGCAGTTCCCAGCGGAAGTACTTTTCGCCCGCCGGAGTCGGTCCGGCGGCACCGGCCCAGCCGATGAGCGGCGGCAGGGCGCCGGACACGGCGCCGACCAGCGTGTTGGCGGGCGACTGCTTTTTCAGCGGCGTGTACAGGAAGAGGTAGACCGCCAGCGTCAGGGCGGTGAGGGCGGCGGCTTCGACATTCACTTTGGAGCCGAGGTGGATGAGGGCGAAGGAGCTGAGCAGCCAGCCGATGGCGAAGGCGGAGCCGGGGCTGACACGGCCCGAAGGCAGCGGCCGGTCGGCCGTGCGCGTCATGCGCGAGTCGGGCTCGATCTCCATGAGCTGGTTGAAGACCGCGGCACCGAAGGCGGCAAAGCTGCTGCCGAGCAGGGTGTGGAAGAGCAGCCAGCCGCTCCAGTCGGGGCCTCGGCGCAGCCAGAAGCCGACGAAGGTGGTGACGATGACCAGGGCGCTGAGCCGGAACTTGGTCAGCACGAGCAGGTCGTTCAGGGT
>JAEYYS010000448.1 GCA_023428335.1 Verrucomicrobiota bacterium
CCCTGCGACTGCTCATCGTTGGCGACAGCCTGACGAACGCCAGCCATTACCCGAACGAAATCGCCCGCCTGCTCGCCCAGCCCGGCAACCCGCGCACGACTCTGCTTGGCACCCACCGACCCGCCAGTGCCGCGGCCGGGGTTGCCCACGAGGGGTATGGCGGCTGGACCTGGAAAAACTTCCTGCAGAAGTGGGATGCCGAACCGGCAACAGCCACCGCCGGACCCGTGCGCCGCGCACGCAGCCCATTCCTCTACGCAGGAACCGACGGCCAGCCGGCGCTTGATGTCGCCCGTTATTTCCGCGATCAAGGCGGCGCGCCGGACGCGGCGCTCTTCCTGCTCGGCATCAATGATTGTTTCAGTGCCGACCCCGACCAGCCGGAAGCCATCGATGCCCGCATCACCGAAGTGCTTGGCCATGCCGACCGCCTGCTCGCCGCCTTCCGCGCCGCCGCGCCCAAGGCCGCCCTCGCGGTCGGCCTGACCACCCCGCCGAACGCCCGCGAGTCGGGCTTCGAAGCCAACTACAAGGGCCGCTACAAGCGCTGGGGCTGGAAACGCATCCAGCACCGGCTGGTCGAACGCATGATCGCCCACTTCGCCGGCCGCGAGAAAGACGGCCTGCACCTGGTCGCCACCGAACTCGTGCTCGATCCGGTCGACGGTTATCCTGTCGACAACGGCGTCCACCCCAACCCCGCCGGCTACGCCCAGATCGGCGCCGGCTTCCATGGCTGGCTCAAGGTTTGGCTCGCCGACGGCGCGCCCGGTCCGGCCGCGACCGGCCGCTGAGCGGGGAACACCTTGACGCCCCTGCCCCGTGGCCGCATCTTGTACACCCGGCGGCCGCCGGCCCACCGCATGATGCAGCACGTGTCCCCCCGTACCCGGCAATGGTTCCGCCTCGGTGCCTGGCTCGCCCTCCTGGCCCAGGCCGCGCCGGCGCAGGAAGCCCCGCGTGCCGAGCCCTTGCAGACCGCCGCCGCCAGCGAGCCGGCCAAAAGCCGCGACCTCGCCGCTTCGCTGCTCACCCAGAAGGAGGCGCGCACCCTGCGCCTGAGCATTCCGGCACCACGCGGTCTCATCGTCGACCGCAACGGCATCGCCCTCGCCCAGAATCGCACGGTCAATTACCTGGCGCTCAACTTCCCCTTCATGGACAAGGCGACGCCGCAGGCCATCCTCGCCTATGCCAAGGCGAAGATCGAGTCGGCCAACCGCCTGCTCGGCAAGACTTGGTCACTGCCCGACGACCGCTTGCTCAGCCACTACGAGCACCGCCGCTGGCTGCCCCTGGTCTTCTCCATCGAGGAGGGACTCAACGTCGAGATCACCGAGGAGCAGCAGGCCAAGCTGCAGACGCTGCTTGAAGACGGCTCGCTGCTGCTGCAGCCCGCCTACCTGCGCCACTACCCGCACATCGACAGCGCCTGCCACATCATCGGCCATACCGGCCGCACCCGGCCGCTGCCGCAGGGGCCGATCGTCGATGGCGACCCGCTGTTCGAGGAAATGGAGGGTCGCGAGGGCTTGGAAGTCACCTTCGACCACCACCTCAAGGGACTGCCGGGCGAGATCAACCTGCTCTTCGATCCCGATGGCAAGCTGCTGGCCGACGAGCTCCTGCGCCGGCCCATGCCCGGTCACACCGTCGTCACCACCCTCGATTTCAACCTGCAGAAGTACGCCGAGAACGCCCTCAAGAAGAACGCCCGCAACGGCGGCTCCATGGTCATCATGGACGTGCGCAACGGCGACATCCTTGCCATGGCTTCCAATCCCGGCTTCGACCTCAACGAGTTCGTGCCCGGCATCCGCTCCGCGCGCCTGGAGGAACTCGTCAACGACCCGCGCATGCCGATGTTCGCCCGCTCCTTCCGCGGTGAATACCCGCCGGCCTCGACCTTCAAGATCGTCACCTCCCTCGGCGCCTTGGAAAGCGGCCAGGTTACCGCCGCCACCACCTTCAACTGCACGATCTCGATGATGATCGGCGACCGCGCCTTCCACAACTGGAACACCAAGAACGACGAGGGACCGATGAACGTCATCACTGCCCTCAAGCGCTCCTGCAACACCTGGTTCTACGCCGCCGCCCTGCAGGCCGGCGCCGATCCGGTGACCAACATGGCCTTCCGCCTCGGCTTCGGCGAACGCACCGGCATCCCCCTGAAGGCCGAGGCGCGCGGCAACGTCCCCAACAGCGCCGATCACCGCATCCTCGGTGGCGAACTCGCCAACATCGCCATCGGCCAAGGTGCCGTGCTAGCCACCCCGCTGCAGGTCTGCCAGGCCATGTGCGCGCTCGGCGACGGCACCCGCATGTTCCAGCCGCGCTTGGTCAAGCAGGTGCAGTCGATCGGCGAGCAGGTCGTCGATGCCACCGATGAACGCCGCGTGCGCCGCGAACTCGAGATCACCCCCGAGCATCGCGAAGCCGTCGTCAAGGGCATGGTCGCCGTCGTCTCCGGCCCCGGTGGCACCGGCCGCGCCGCCGCCATCGAACAGGCCCAGGTCGCCGGCAAAACCGGCACGGCCCAGTGGCGCGTCGCCAAGGACCAGCGCCTCGCCTGGTTCACCGGCTTCCTGCCCGCCAGCCAGCCGGTGCTGGCCTTCGCCGTCGTCTACGAGGGTCGCCCTGGCGAAAAGATCGGCGGCGGTGCCGTCGCCGCCCCCATCGTCAAGGAGGTGTTCAGCAACTTCTACGCCGGTGCCCCCACCGACGACCCGCTCGTCGCCGCCATGAAGGACGTGCCGCAGGCCCTCGCCGTCGACGAGGGCATCGTCGCCGCCGAGGCGGTGCCGGAAGCCGCCGCCCCGCCGCCGCCCCCGCCGCCCCAAGCCGAGCCACGCGGCGTCGGCGGCTTCTTCAAGCGTCTGTTCCGTCGCAACTGACCCGCCATGACCGTGCAACTGGCCACCCTGTGCGACTCGGCGTCGGACTACGCCGGCAAACTCTGCCTGCTCGGTGCCTTCGACACCCTCTGCGCGCGTGAATACCCGGTCGTGCACCCGCACTGCGCCTTTGTCGTCCGGCTGATTTTTGAACCCGCCGACGCCGGCCGTCACGTCTTCGTCGTCCGCTGCCTCGATGCCGCCGGCAACGATACCCTGCCGCCGCTGGAAGCCGCGGTCGACGTGGTTTTCCCCTCGACCTTCCTGCCCTTCGTCAGCCGCAACATCGTTCTCAACCTGCAGCGCCTGCGCATCGAACGCCACGGCCTGTACCGCTGGAACCTCGAGCACCGCGGCCGCACCCTCGCCAGCATCCCCCTGCGGGTGACCCTCTTCGACGACTCGCGCTCCGCCACCGGCCCCGCCGGCTGAAACCCGCCACGCCCACCGCCATGGACCACCCGCACCTGCAGGAAACGAGCACCCCGAAAGGCACGCCCATCCGCCAGCTCTCGGTGTTTCTGCCCAACCGCGTCGGCTCGCTGCTCGCCCTCGTCCGCCTGCTCCACGAACACGCCATCGAGGTGCTCGGCCTGTCCATGCAGGACACCACCGAGATGACCCTGGTGCGACTCATCCTCAGCGATCCCGAGGGCGCGGCCATGCTCTTCATTGAGAAGGGCATCCCGCACACCGACTGCGCCATCCTCGTCGTCGAACTGCGCGAGTCCGACCAGCGCCTCACCGAGTGCCTGTCGACCCTGCTCGCCGCCGAACTCAACCTCGAGTTCTGCTACCCCCTCATGGTCCGCCCCGGCCTGCACCCGCTCTTCGCCCTGCACTGCGACGACACCGACATCGGCGTCGATGTCCTCCATCGAGCCGGCTTCAAGGTCCTCTGCCAAGGCGACCTCAGCCGGTGAGGGGCGGGGAGCGCGGAGCGGAGGGACTGGAGCACGGAGCGGAGTGAGCCGGATCAGCTTCATCGAATCGCTCTGCCACGCGGCATGGAGCGAGCAGCGGCCGAATCTCCACTCTCCACTCTCCACTCTCCACTCTCCACTCCCCTTCCCCCGGTTTTCCTGCTTGCGGCGGCCCCGGTCGTCCTGATAATGACGACCCCTCTCCGCATCCCCGCATGAGCGCCACCCCGCCCAGCCAACTCAGCTTCGAACAGGCCATGGAACGCCTGGACGAGATCGTCGCGCGCATGGAGGTGGAGAAACTGCCGCTCGAGGAGATGGTGGCCAGCTACGAGGAGGGCATGCAGCTCCTGCAGTCCTGCCGCCAGCGCATCGAGGCCGCGCGCCGGCGCGTCGAACTCATCAACGCCGGCAACGGCGAGACCGCCAGCCTGACGCCCTTCGATCCGGAAGCGACGGTGGCCGAGGAGGCCCCGAAGACGCCGGCCCGCCGCAAGACCGCCAAGCCCGACACCGCCGCCGAAGGCGACATCCGACTTTTTTGACCCTCGTGGACACCGACCTGCCGACCATCACCTGCCCCGCCGATCTCAAAGCCCTGCCGCCGGAGAAACTGCCGGCGCTCGCTGAAAAAATCCGCGCCACCCTGATCGAAACCCTGAGCCAGACCGGCGGCCACCTCGGTCCGAACCTCGGCGTCGTCGAGCTGACCCTCGCCCTGCACCGCGTCTTCGACACGCCCAAGGACAAGTTCGTCTTCGATGTCGCCCACCAGGGCTACGTCCACAAGATGCTCACCGGTCGCTGGGACAAGATCCACACGATCCGCCAGTACCAGGGCCTCAACGGCTTCCTGCTGCGCAGCGAGAGCGAGCACGACTGCTACGGCGCCGGCCACGCCGGCACCGCCCTCGGCGCCGCCCTCGGCATGGCCACGGCGCGCGACCTCAAGGGCAGCGACGAACACGTCGTCTGCGTCGCCGGTGACGCCGCCTTCACCTGCGGTCCGGTGTTCGAGGCGCTCAACAACGTCGCCGCCCACACCAAGCGACTCATCATCGTCCTCAACGACAACGAGTGGTCGATCGACAAAAACGTCGGTGCCATCGCCAAGTACTTCAACAGCATCGCCACCCACCCCGGCTTTGCCAACCTGCATCACAAGGCGGCGAAGTTTGTCGAGTTCATGCTCGGCGGCGGCGCCCGCAAGCTCGCCGAACGCGTTGAGAACACCGCCAAGGGCCTGCTGCTGCCGCAGAGCGAGGGCGCACACAACCGCAGCACCCTGTTCGAGGAGTTCGGCATCCATTACTACGGCCCGATCGACGGCCACGACCTGCCGCTGCTCATCCAGACCTTCGAGTTCCTGAAGAACCAAGACGAGCCGGTCATCCTGCACATCCTCACCGAGAAGGGCCGCGGCTACAAACCCGCCCTCGAGGACCCGCTCAAGTTCCACGGCCTCGGCAAGTACAACGTCGAGACCGGCGAGACAGCCTCGACCGACAAACCGACCTACTCGCAGATCTACGGCCGCAGCGTCACCGACTTCGCCAAGCAGGATCCGCGCATCGTCGCCATCACCGGCGCCATGCCCGGCGGCACCGGCCTGATGTGCTTCAAGCAGGAGATCCCCGAGCGCTACTTCGACGTCGGCATCGCCGAGGAACACGCCGCCCTGTTTGCCTGCGGCATGGCCACCCAGGGCCTGCGCCCCTTCCTGACGATCTACTCGACCTTCATGCAGCGGGCGATCGACATGATCATCCACGACATGGCCATTCAGGACCTGCCCGTGCGCCTGTGCATGGACCGCGGCGGCCTCAGCGGCGACGACGGCCCGACCCACCACGGCCTCTTCGACATCTCCTACCTGCGCGGCATCCCCGGCCTTGTGCACATGCAGCCGAAGGACGAGGACGAGTTTGTCGACATGCTCTGGACGATGGCCAACCACGACAGCGGCCCGATCGCCATCCGCTACCCGCGCGGCAACGGCCCCGGCGTCACGCCCAAGGCCACGCCGCGCCTGCTGGAAATCGGCAAGGCCGAACTCGTGGCCGATGGCAGCGATGTCGCCCTCGTCGGCCTCGGTGAAATGTTCCCGGTCGCCGAACAGGCGAAAAAGCTGCTCGAAGCCAAGGGACTGTCGGTCGCCCTGGTCAACCCGCGCTGGATCAAGCCGCTCGACGGCACGCTTCTGGAAGACCTCGCGCGCCGCGTCAAGGTGGTGTGCACGCTGGAAGACCACGTGCTCATGAACGGCTTCGGCTGCGGCGTCATCGAGCACCTCGCCGAAGCCGGCATCGCCACCCCGGTGGTGCGCGTCGGCTGGCCGGATGCCTTCGTTGAGCATGGCAGCGTCGGCGCCCTGCGCCAGAAGCACGGCCTCACCGCCGAGGCCTGCGTCGAGAAGGTGCTGGCGCGTCTCTGACCGCCTCACCCGCGCGCAACCGCGACACTGCCGGTCCAGGCCTTGCGCAGGATCGACAGGTCGGAATCGACGGCGATGTGGCCGTAGCCCAGCTCGCGATGGCGTGCCAGGTCGGCGGCGTCGCGCAGCAGGATGCCCGCCGCCTTGCCGGCCGCATGCGCGGCCTCGGCGACCGTTTTCAAACAGGCGGCATAATCGAACGGCGCCGCCGCCCCCAAGCGCCCCAGGTCGTGCTGCAGGTCGGCCGGCCCGACAAACAGCACGTCGATGCCATCGACCGCGGCGATCTCCGCGCAGGCACGCACGCCGGCCACGGTTTCAATCTGGGCATGCAACAGCGGCCGCGCCTTGCTCTCAGCCGGCCGCAGGCCGTAGTCGCAGGCGCGCACCGTGCGCGCAAAACCGCGACGCCCGCGCGGCGCATGGTAGGCGGCCTGAACAATGGCCTCCGCCGCCGCGGCCGATTCGACATGCGGCACCATGACGCCGGCCGCGCCCCAGTCGAGCACGCGGCCGATCAGGTCGGCATGCGGCGCACCGACGCGGACAATGCCCTGGGTCGCCGTGCCGCGCAGGGCGCGCAACTGGCCGGGCACGGCCGCTTCCGACTCGCAGCCGTGCTCGAGGTCGAGCAGGATCCAGTCGAGCCCGCATAGGGCGGCGAGTTCGGCGACAACGGGCGAACCGGTGGAGATCCAGGTGCCGAGGTGGAGGTCGGAATTCATGGCAGGAGGGAGAGATCAGCATCGCGGCGCAGCCCCTCAAGGGCAAGTGCCAGGCGCTCGTGGGTGGCACGACGCAGGGCGGCACCGCCGCCGAGAAAAAAGCCGTCGTCGCGCTCGAAGTAACCGGCGCCGACGCGGATCACCGCCTTGACCAGCAGGTTGCGCAGCAGGTGCAGCCAGAAACGCGGCAGCGCGTCGTCCGGCAGTGCTCGCACCCCGGCATAGCCGGCAAAGGCGGCACGCACCAGAGCCGCGTCATGGAAGCAGGCGAGCAGCGACAGGTCATCCATGGGGTCGCCGCTGATGGCATCGTCGAAATCGATGAAGGCGGCGATCCGGTCCGGCGTGCCGAGGATGTTCCAGAGGGCCAGATCCTTGTGCACCAGGCAGCCCTGCTCCAACTCGAGCAGGTCGGAGGCCGAGGCGATGGCGGCTTCGATCTCGCGACCCTGTGCGGCATTCAAAAAACTGCGGTCGATCAGAAACCCCAAATGGGCATCCAGTCGCAGCAGGAAATAATCGGCATAGCTCGGGCGCAACCCGTTCAGCCCGGCATCCAGCACGCCAAACCCCGAAGGCTGCACCGCCTGCCAGCGAGCAACGGCAGCGCCGATGGCACGGAACACCGGCTCGACCTGCAGTTCCCCGCGCCGGAACCAGTGGTTCAGGTCGGGCGTATCGAAACACTCCAGTGCCTGCCAGGCAAACGGCACGCGCGCGCGGCTGGCATCACAGCCCAAAACCACCGGCACCGGCAGGCCTTCGGCCCGCACCCGCGTGAGCACGGCGCTCTCCACCGCCAGATGAGCATCGCCCTCAGGGCCGTCCTCGACCCGCACAAACAGCCGCTGGCCGTCGGCCTCGCCCCGCCAAGTCAGGTGATTGCCCTGGCCCGCCCCCGGCTGCAGCACCAACCGGTGTGCCCCCAAGGACTCGCGCAAGGCTTCGGCGAGCGGTGCTTCCAGTTCCGCGGCGCGCGCCGCCCGCGGGGCGGTGCCGGGAAAGGCGGCAGGGCGGTCGCCCTTCCAGTAATTA
>JAEYYS010000466.1 GCA_023428335.1 Verrucomicrobiota bacterium
CATAAGACGGGAGTCAAGGTGACGGAATTGTTGCCAGCGAGGCTTTGGCGAAAGGCGGCCGGTGGGTTCCTGTCGAACGCACTCCGTGGGAGTGCGTCACCGCGCTTCCACACCCCGTTTCATGCGCCCCTTTCCCTTTCCCTTTGTTCTTCCAACCGCGGCGGCCCTCCTGCTCCTGCAGACGGCATTCGCGCGGGCGGATGCCCAGGATCAAGCCGGCATCGACAAAGCCCTCGAAGGCCTGCCGCCCGAGGTTCGACGCGAGGTTCGCCTCGTGCCGGACCGTCCGTCACTGCCGCCGGCTGCGGCGGATGATCCGCTGGCTTTGGCCGTGCGCCTGGCCCTGCAGATCAGCGGTGACCGCGAGACGCGCGACCGCCAGCTCTACCAGTGCGGTCGCCAGGCCCTGGCCCAGGGACGGCTGGCGACCGCCCGCGAACTCGCCGCCCGCATCAGCGACCACCGCGCCGGACTGCTGCTGCTCGATCTCGCCGAGGCCGAAACCGATCCGCAGCGCGCCCGCGACCTGCTCGACCTCGCCTCGGGTCTGCCGGCCCTGGTCAAACCCTGGCAGGCGGAGCACTTGCTCGCCCGTCTGGTCTTCGTCGGGCGTCTGCTCGGCCGCGACGAAGCCGTCACCTCCACCTGGTGGCAGGCGTTGCGTGATCCCGGGGCGCGGTATGTTGCCACGGCGGCCCTGCTGACGCAGGAGTCTGCTCAGACGGGGACCTACAACGTCGCGAGCCTGCGCATTGCCGGCCAGGACCCGGCCGTGCGCGGGCGACCGGCCCCGGGTTTGCACGACACCGCCCGTCGCCTGTTCCGCCAAGCGCTGGATCGGCTTGTCTCCAGCGACCGCCAGCAGCAGGCCCTGGGCGACGGCCTCATCAATGCCGCGCTTGAAGTGCTGACGCTGTCGCGGGTGGCTCATGCCGAGATGCTGGTCGAATCAGCGGCGACCTTTTATGAGGCCGGTCACGAGGCTCGGGCGCGGCGGTTGTTCAGCCGGGCCGAGGAGCGTTTGGGTGCCCCGCATGAGGCGCAGGCGCGGCTGCTTTACCAGATGGCCAAACTCTGGCGTCTGCGCGGTCGCGCCGCGGATTTGACGGCTGTGCTGGAGCAGGCCGAGGCCCAGGCGCGCGGCATGGAGGCCATGCTTCACCCCTTTGCCTTTGCCTGGCTCGCCGCGGCTCACGAACAGGCCGGACGCGAGGAGGCAGCGCAGGCTCTGCTGACCGAGGCCGCACGCGCTTGTGCGGAAAATCCCAACCGGCGCACCGCCCTCACCGGCGCCGTCGAAATCTGCCTGTGTCGGGCGCGCACAGGCCGTCCGCTGCCGGCCGGGGTGTTGGAAGGGATGGCGGCGCTGGCGGGCAGCGCGGCGGCGGCCAACTGAACGGGTGGAGGCGAGCATGAATTCTAAGCGGATCCACTTTCATTGCCAGTTTCTTGTCCTGGTCGTCCTGTGCCTCTGGGCTGCCGGTGTCGAGGCCCAGGACAGTTTGCGCGGTGGCCTGCGCGGTCTGGTCAGGGACGCGGATTTCTACGTCGGCGTGCCCGAGGTGGCATTGATCCTTGAACCCGGCGGACAGAGCGTGCGCACCGACGCCGAGGGCCGGTTCTTCGTCAACGATCTCGAACCCGGCGTGTATCGCCTTGCCGCCAGCGCCGAGGGCTACATCCGCACCAGCCAGAGCGGCGTGGTGGTCAGCGCCGGCAGCGTGCGCGAGGTGGAGCTGGAAATGACCGCCGAGGTGGTCGAGCTCGAAGAGTTCACGGTGCAGGAACTGATCAGCGAGGACACCGCCGCAGCACCGCTCAGCATCGGCGCCTCCCTGCAGTCCTTCGCCAGCGCCATCGCGCCGACCCTGCTGAAAAGCGCCGGTTCCTCCGGCGACATCGGCAGCGCGCTCAAGCGCCTGTCGAGTACGGCGGTGGTCGACAGCCGCTACGTCGTCGTGCGCGGCCTGAGCGACCGCTACAACGTCGTCGTGCTCAACGGCGCCCGCCTGCCGAGTTCCGACCCTGACAAGCGTGCGGTCAACATCGACATCTTCCCGACAGGCCTCATCGAGACCGTGGTCAGCTCGAAGACCGCCGTGCCGTCGATGCCTGGCGAGGCCACCGGCGGTTACCTGAACATCGTCACCAAGCGCGTGCCGCAGGAACCTTTCCTCAACGTCTCGATGTCCTACGGCTACAATACTCTCGCCACCGGCAGCCAGTTCCTCAGCTACCGCGGCGGCGGCACCGGCCTGCTCGGCGACGCCGGGTCGCGCGAGCTGCCGTCGATCATGCAGGACCTCAACGCCCTGCCCAACAGCTCCGCGGCGCTCACCTACAATGACCCCGCGCTGTCACCGGCCGACACCCTCGCCGCGCGGCTCTCGGCCAACTCCCTCGCCGCCGCGCGTGCCCTGCGCGACCGCGCCATGGGCACCACCTACAAGGACGCGCCCATGGACTTCAGCGTCAGCGCCATTGGCGGCACCCGCTTCGAGGATTTCATGGGTGGCACGCTCGGCCTCATCGGCGGCTTCACCTACGGCAAAAAATTCACCGCCGAGGTTGGCGAACGCGGCTTCGCCAACATCGGCAACGGCGTCGCCCAGCCGACCCAGCAGTTCGACTTCCAGCGCGGCACCGAAAACCTGCTCGCCGGCGCCCTGCTCAGCGCCTCGCTCGAGTTCGACCCGGAAAACCGCGTCAGCCTGACTTGGTTCGCCAACCTCTCCGCCCAGGACGACGCCATCTTCTCCTTCGGTCCCTCGCTCAACCTGCCGGAACTGATGATCTTCCGCGAATTCATGTTCTACACCGAGCGTCGCCTGCAGACCCTGCAGTTCACCGGCGAGCATGTCATGCCCGGCACCAGCGACATCAAGATGGACTGGCTCGTCGCCTACAGCATGTCCTCGCAGAACCAGCCCGACCTGCGCAAGGCCAACTACGCCTTCAGCACCGACCCCAGCATCAACGCCTACGTCGGTCCCGGCGATCCCGCCCCACCCGATTTCGAGCGCACCTGGCGCCGCCTCGATGACACCAACTACAACGTCGCCCTCAACTTCGAGATCCCCCTCGACGAGGGCGCCCGCGACGGCGGCACCGGCACGAAGTTCAAGTTCGGCGGCAACTTCGACCACAGCACCCGCGACTACAAAACCGACAACTTTGAGTACGTCGGCCTGCCCGACGGCCAGTTGGTCGCCGACTTCCTTGGCCTCGCCCCCGGCCAGCCGCTGCTGCGCCTGCCACCCAGCCCGGATGACCGCCGCATGCTCACCCTCGGCGACCTGCTCGGCGGCATCGATCTGGTCGATCAAACCCGCGACCCGAACGGCCTCGGCGGTGACCTCGTGCGCGACAACTTCTTCCTCGCCCGCGCCTTCAACATCCCGGCGCGCGAGGTCTACGCGGCGACCCAGACCATCCCGGCGGCCCACGGCGCCTTCAGCTTCAACCTCAGCGACCGCCTGGAAACCACCGTCGGCGCCCGCGTCGAGGCCACGCGCATGCAGGTCACCGTCGAACGCGTGGGCACCGGCGGCAGCAACTTCGCCAGCGGCAAGTCCGACAGCTTTGAGCTCAACCGCACCGACCTGCTGCCGTCGATGTCGAACCGCTGGGAGATCGCCGACACCATGTCGCTGCGCTCCTCGATCAGCCGCACGGTCGCGCGCCCGACCTTCAAGGAACTCGCCCTGGTCTTCTCGCGCGATCCGGAAACCGGCAACTTCTTCGTCGGCAACCCCGGCCTGGTGATGTCCTCGATCATGAACTACGACCTGCGCTGGGAGTGGACGCCGGCGCCGGGCGACCAGTTCGCCGTGTCGCTGTTCGCCAAGCAGATCCGCAAACCCATCGAGTTCGTCAACCTCGGTGTCTTCAACACCGCCGAAAACGAGGAGAGTGCCTCGGTGTACGGCTTCGAGATCGAGGCCTACAAGGAACTGGGGCGCTTGATCGAGGTGCTCGAGGGTTTCAGCGTCGGCTTCAATTACGGCTTCGTCTTCTCCAAGGTCGCCCTCAGCCAGAACAGCCAGGAGATCCGTGAGCGCGCGGGGCTGTCGCTCGACCGCCCGCTGCAGGGCCAGCCCGATTACACCTTCAACTTCAACCTCAGCCACGAGATCAAGGATTGGGGCCTGACCAGCGCCGTCCTGCTCAACGTCACCGGCCCGCTGCTGTACACCGTCGGCGGCCAGTTCGAGTCGAACCTGACGCCCGACATCTACCAGCGCCCCTTCACCTCGCTCGACCTCGCCTTCGGCAAGGAGATCAACAAGACCTGGTCCTTCAACCTGCGCGTCAGCAACCTGCTCAACCAGCCGCGCGAACGCTACTTCGAGGGCGGCCTGCCCTTCGCCGTCACCAAGACCGGCACCACCTACAGCCTCGGCCTCACCGGCAAGTGGTAGGGGGCGTGCCGCGGAGCGGCGTGCTCACCGGCTCAAAGGCGGGGACATGGCGCAGACCGCGGGGGGCGGGCAGGCTCAGCGCACGAGCGGCACAAGTTGCTGCGCGGACTTGCGTGCGGTTTCATCCATGAAGGTCTCGACGGTCTGGCCGGCCGCGATTGCACCGCCCAAGCCCCAGCTGTTTTTGTCAGCGTTGATGGTGCCAAGGTGTTTGCCGCTGCCGTCGGTGACGCGCAGGGTGGCGTCAAAGTAACTGCTGCCGGCACCCATGCCCACCCAGAAGCGCAGGGCGGCGCTGCCCTCGACAAACCGGGTGATGTTGCCACTCACCACCAGGGTGTCGGCATCCGGCTTGCCTTCGCTGAGGATTGCGGCGGAGGGTTTGAGGCGCAGCAGTTCATTTTGCAGCTTGTTCGCCAGCATTCGTGGCGCTGCCTCCGCAGCCGGTTCGCTGTTGCCCGAGGTGTTGCGGAAGTTCTGAACGATCACCCTGCCGTAAGTTCGGCCCTTGGCCGTCGAGAGCAGGCTGCCGCCGTCAGGAGCTTTGGCCGGAGCCACGGTGCCACAGGAAGTCAGGGACGTTCCGAGAAGGCCCAAGAGGAGGGTGAGCTGTGCGATTTTTTTAAGCATGCAGCTCCAACACGAGCGGGAAGCAACGGGCTGTCAATCGTGGGTTGGTTTTTTTTGACTAGGGCAGGCTTCAGTTGCCGCGACTGCCAGTACCAAGCGACCGTTCGGCGGCCATAGCAAGGCCCGCCTCGCGTGTGATCGCTCTTCACGGCATTCGTCCGTGCACACCCCTCGCTGGGTTTCGCCTCTGGCGAAAACGTGGCGGTGAGAGAGGGATTCGAACCCTCGGTAGCGGATAAGGCTACGCACCTTTAGCAAAGGTGTGCTTTCGACCACTCAGCCATCTCACCGGATCTGGCCGCCTGACCGGGGTAGGGCAGGCGACAGAATGCAATAAGACCCGGGGCGGGGCCTTCGTCAAACACAAAACGCGGGGTGGCGCGCGGGTTTCCCGGGCTTCCAAAATTCGGGGCACGCCTCGGCTGGCGGCCACGTGCCTCCGGGGAGTGGTGGTCGCCACCGCCACGGCGGAAGTCGCTGCCCCGGCAACCTCCGGTTGGTGGCGGGCGTTTCTGTGGTACACTGCATTCGATGAACGAGGCCCCGCACCGTCCCGGCACACTGGAAAAGGCGCTGAAGCTCAATCTCGAGCGCTCGATCTACGGCACCTTCGCCGAAATCGGCGCCGGCCAGGAGATCGCCAACTGGTTCTTCCGCGCCGGGGGCGCCTCGGGCACGGTCGCCAAGACGATGTCGGCCTACGACATGACCTTCAGCGACGAGATCTACGGCAAAAGCGCCCGCTACGTCTCGCGCCAGCGCATGCAGGCGATGCTCGACCACGAGTTCCAGATCGTGCAGCAGCGCCTGCAGGCGAAGCGCGGTTCCGACACCGCCTTTTTCGCGCTCGCCAACACGGTGCGCGCGCGCGGCTGGCGCGACACCAACGAGGAATGCCACGGCTGGCTCGGTCTGCGTTTCCAGACCGATCCCCAGGGGCCGCCGAACGACATCCAACTGCATGTCCGCCTGCTCGACGACAGCAACCATCAGCAGGCCGAGGTCATGGGCATCCTTGGCGTCAATCTGCTGCACGCCGCCCACCACTACCGCGGCGAGCTGACCACCTTCCTGCACAGCCTGCTCGACGACCTGCGCCGCAAACGCCTGGAGATCGACCTGATCGACTTCACCGGTCCGGCCTTCAGCAGCCCGGCTTTCGAGGACCGCATCGTCGCCCTCGAACTCGTGCGCAGCGACCTCGCCGATGCCGCCCTGTTCGGCGCCGACGGCGAGATCGGCCAGGCCTCGGACCTGCTGTACAAGAAGCCGGTCCTCATCAACCGCGGCAGCTTTGATCCGATCACCCGGGTCAATCTCGACATGATCGAGCGCGGCGCCGCCGCCTTTGCGGCCGACTTCGGCGCCAAGGCCGAGGGCCATGTCGAGATCCTCGAGATCACCATGCACAACCTGCTTTGCATGGAGGATTGCACGGTCGAGTACGGCAACTTCCTCGCCCGTGCCGACATCCTGCAGGCGCTCGGCAAAAACGTGCTCATCTCGAAGTACGCCGAGTTCCATCGCCTCAGCGCCTACCTCGCCCGCCACACCCGCGAGCCGATCGGCATCATCCTCGGCCTGCCGCTCTTTGAGGAGCTGTTCAACGAACGCTGGTACCTGGATCTCGAGGGCGGGCTGATGGAGGCCTTTGGCCGCCTGCTGCGCAATCAGGTGCGGCTGTATGTCTATCCGGCCGGCGATCCCCTCACCGGCCAGATCCGCACGGCCAGTCAGGCGCGGGTCAGTCGCGAGCAGGCCCACCTGCTGCGCTACCTGCTCGACACTGGCAGCGTGCACGAGATTCGCGAGGGCCTGGACGATTGCCTGTTTCAAACCAGCGCCAATGTCCGCCAGATGATCCAGAGCGGCGATCCGCGCTGGCGCGGGTATGTGCCCCAGATGGTCCTTGAAAAAGGCCCTTGGGCGGCGATCACAGGCTGATGCGCATCGAACTCGTCAACACCGGCACCGAACTCTGCCTCGGCGACGTCATCAACACCAACGCCGCCTGGATCGGTCAGCGACTCGCGGCGCTCGGCCTTGAGGTTGCCCGCCAGACCGTCGTGCCCGATGGCGGTGCGGTGAAGGATGCCATCGCTGAGGCTGCTGTGCGTGCTGATGTCGTGCTCGTCTCGGGCGGGCTCGGACCGACCAATGACGATGTCACCCGCGAGTCAGCCGCCGATCTGCTCGGCTTGGAACTGCAGCAGGATGCCGGCGTCACCGCCCAGTTGCAGGCCTACTTCGCCCAGCGTGGCCGGGCCATGAGCCCCTCGAACCTGCGCCAGGCCCGCGTGCCTTTGGGCGCCCAGGTGCTGGCCAATCCGTTCGGCACCGCCCCCGGCCTGTACTTCCCCGCCGAACTCGGTGCCCCGCGCGGCTGGAACGCTCACCTGTTTTTGCTGCCCGGCCCGCCGCGCGAGTTGAAACCGATGGTCGAGACCGAGGTCGAACCGCGCCTGCGCGCCCTGCTGCCCGATGGCGACAGCCGGAGCGTGCTCTATTTGAGGCTCACCGGCATCGGCGAGTCCGACATCGTCGAGGCAGTGGAAAAACAGCTCGAAGCCGTGCCGCGCCTGGAACTCGGCTACTGCATCGGCCGCGGCGATGTCGATGTCCGCCTCGCCGGACCCGAAGAGGCGGTCCAGGCCGGCGCGCAGATCGTGCGCGCGCGGCTGGGCGATTGCATCCTGTCCGAGGACCGGCGCGTGCTGGAAGAGGTCGTCGTGCACATGCTGGCCGCGCGCAGTGAACAACTGGCGCTCGCCGAATCCTGCACCGGCGGCGCGGTCGCCGCCCGCATCACCGATGTCAGCGGCGCCTCGGCGGTGTTTGGCCACGGCTTCGTCACCTACGCCAATGCCGCCAAGCAGCAGCACCTCGGCGTGCCGGCTGCCCTGATCGAGACCCACGGCGCCGTCAGCGAGCCGGTGGCGCGCTCCATGGCCGAAGGCTGCCTCGCGGTCTCCGGCGCCGATCACGCGCTCGCCCTTACCGGCATCGCCGGGCCCACCGGTGGCAGCGACGACAAACCGGTCGGCACGGTCTGGATCGCCCTCGCCTCGAAGGGGGGAGAGACCGTCGCGCGGAAGTACTTTTATCCCGGTGCACGCGACCGCTTCAAGCTGCTTGCCAGCCAGGCGGGGCTTGAGATGCTGCGCCGTCGCCTGCACGGACTGCCTCTGCCCGGCTGAGTCATGCACCGTTCCCTGACCCTGCTCGTCCTGCTGCTGCTCGCCGGCATCCTGCTGCCGTTTGTGATCTGGGGCGAGGCCTTCGATGCCGCCCTCAGCCTGGAGGGCTCACGCGCTTGGATGGAGGGCTGGGGCGACTGGGCTTGGTGCGCCGGCCTGCTGCTGCTGGTGGGCGACATTGTCCTGCCGATCCCAAGCACGGTCGTCATGTCGGCGCTGGGCTGGATGTACGGCTGGTTTTGGGGCGGCTGCCTCGCCGCCGCCGGCTCGCTGCTGTCCGGGCTCACGGCCTACGGCCTCTGCCGCCGCTTCGGTCGCGGTCTGGCCCGGCGCATCGCCGGCGAGGACGGCCTGCAGCGCGCCGAGCGACTCTTTGCCCGGCGCGGCGGCTGGCTGGTGGCCCTGTCGCGCTGGACCCCGGTCCTGCCCGAAGCCGTCGCCTGCCTCGCCGGCCTGGCCCGCCTGCGCCGGCGTGTCTTCGTCACCGCCCTCGCCTGCGGCTCCCTGCCGCTCGGCTTCGCCTTCGCCGCCATCGGCCACCTCGGTCACGACAGTCCCGCACTGGCCCTCAGCCTCAGCGCCGTGGTGCCCGTCTTGCTCTGGCTCATCGCCTGGCGCTGGCAGGGGCGAATGACGAATGACAAATGACGCGGTGGTAGGGCGCCGCTGCGCCGGCGCCGTGATTTTCCTTTGGGGCCGCCTCGGTCGAGGTGCTGTTTGGCCGCAGGAGCGGAGAGGCCGAGGTGGGGCGACTTGTCCTCAAGGCGCCGTGCTGGCTGAGGGGAGCGCGGACACTTTTGTCCGCCTCTGGGGCTCCGGGTGAAGGTCCCGTGTCCAGCATGGCAGACCAGGGATCTCCGCGCCCCATGCTCCGAGCTTTGCCCGGTGCCGGGCTGAGATCCTGCAAAAAAATCTTGTCGGATCCGCGGGTGGCTGATTCAATCGCGGTGAATTTTTCTAAGGGCGACACCGGAATGCCGGCCTGGATGGGATTAACCTCTAGCTTCTCTTTTGCCATGAACACCGCTTCCATGTACTTCACGCTCCCGCTCGGTCGACGAACCCTCACGGCCCTGCGCTGGCTCGGGCTGGTGGCGCTGGCCTGTGCCGGGGTGGACGCCAGGGAGCCGGAGGTGGCGGAACTGCGATTCGACCGACGCTTTGCCGCGGCGGAGACGCTGGCGACCGTGGTTCGCCCGGCCTGGCTCTCCCACATTGAGCAGGCTGGCGGCCAGTTCCTCGATGAACCGCCTTCCTGGCAGGTGGCAGCGTCGGCGGCCGACGGAACAGGTCGACTGACGATGCACCTCGACCGCAGCCGGATCGTCGGCGATCTCGCGGCCACCCTGCTGTTCACGGCCGCACCGGATTCGGATTTCGCCCTGCAACTTTTTGATGCCGAGGGCCGGGTGGTGGTGGTCGATGTACTCGGCAACCTCGCCGAGGTCAGCGAGGCGCTGCTGACGGACACTTTCATTCTGCCTCTCTCCAAGTACCCGACCGCCACCCGGGTGGTGCTGCGGCAAATCCACGGGCCGCTGACGGTCTATGGCGCCGTGCTGTATCCGGTCGCCACCGAGGGACCAATGGAAGAGGCGGAAGTGCGTCAATTGGCCCAGCGGCTGGGCGATCCAATCAGCCCAGAGAGCCCCCTGGCCAGGAGCCTGCAGGCGATCCTGCCGGCGGCTGCCACATCGGGCGGTGCCCCGGCCAGCGCCACGCCAGCGGTGGCGAAGACCCCGCCCGCGGGCCTGGCCGCGCTGCGCCAAGCACCGGCCATTCGTGAGGTGCGGCGCTTCAAGCGGCAGGTCTCCGTGCTGATCGAGGATTCCCACGGGGGATCGGACATGCACAACGAGTTCAACTTCGGTTCCGCCCAACTCGCCCGCATCCTCCAGGCCCAGGGCGCACGGGTGGCGAGCACACGTGCCAGTCGCGGCCTCGACCTCCGCCGCGGCCTCACCCGCGAGGTGCTGAACCGCTTCGATGTCGTCATCTTCAATGGTCGCTACAACCGGCCGGGTGCGCCGGCCTTCGCCGCCGCGGAAGTGCAGGCGCTGACAGACTGGGTGCATGCCGGTGGCGCCCTGCTGGTGACCTCCTGCCATGCCGGGAGCGGCGACCGGCAGGATCCGTCATTGCTGAGTCCGTTGATCGAGCCGTTTGGCATGCGTTTTGAAGGTGCGGTGGTCAATGGCCGGATCACGCCGCAGCAGGCCCCCTGGCCGACCCTGCTCCGCGACGTTCCCGCCTTCATCGTGACCCACGGTACGCCGGTGGTTGCACCGCCCGACTGCGACGCGGTCGTCCGCCACCAGGGCAAGGTCATCCTCGC
The DNA here is from genome assembly GCA_023428335.1 of Verrucomicrobiota bacterium. GTDB lineage: Bacteria > Verrucomicrobiota > Verrucomicrobiia > Verrucomicrobiales > Verrucomicrobiaceae > Prosthecobacter. The sequence continues at coordinate 10,584 of JAEYYS010000466.1, forward strand.
GGCCAAAGAAGTCGGCAAGGGCCGGGTCATCGCCTTCGGCGGCGGCAGCACACTCAAAAATCAGTCGCTCGGCTCCAAGGTGATCCACCGCGTCCACCCGATCGCGGCCCAGTCGAACACGGACCTGGCGATGAGCCTCTCGCTTTGGCTCGCCGAGTCGGTATCCCTCGCCGGCAACACGGCCCAACAGGCCAGCCGGTGAGCAGGGATACCCGGCTGACTCCTTCATGCGCCCATCGGCTCCTCAGCCCGAGTGCAAGAAACCACCACGGCCTCGGAACTCAAAGATCGCCGCGCCATGTCACGGTGGATGAAAGCCGCGCTTGGCTTGGCGGTGCTCGGTGCGCTGCTGCTGGCCCCGTGGATCTTCAGGCAGGCTTCGGCGGCCTGGACGCCTTACATTGTGGTCTGTGAGCGCAAGGTCGATCTGGAGTCGTTCAAGGGCGAAGTCAGGATCCTGAAGTTGAAGCAGCAGCTCACGCTGGGCACAGGGCAGGCGGTGCCTTGGGCGCTGAAGGACAGGCTGGGGTGTTATGCTGCCTATCTGGAGATCGACAAGCTGGAGAAGGACCAAATTCCAGACATCTTCCACTCCGATCAGCAGTCCTTCGTGAATGAGAAAAACATTGATCTCGCGATGCGGGGCCGAGCGGCGAGTCCAGCCTTCTACACTCGGCATGTGAGATACCTCGTGGAGGTGCGAAATGGCGATCGGCATTTCTTGTTTGTTGGCTCCAGCGGCTGGCCGGATGCTCCCGAGCGTGCGCCGTTGAGGGTGTCTGTCTTATGCCTGGATCAAGGAACCTATAAAATGTGGTCTGATTCGAATCACCCCTCACTGACTCCAATCATCCAACGGATGGTATTCACCGAACCCTTTGATTGCGAAAGTCTGTGGATCAAGTAGGCGCAAGTGTCCGATCGAAATCATTAGAATGAGTGTGTGACTGCCGAGTCATCGTCTGCACAATCTACGTCTTTAACCCAACTCGAAGCCATATAGATTTAAGCATGAATCCCACTCCGCCTCCCTGTGCCCAGCTGTGTGTGTTGGGCTTCACCTTCCTCCTCGGGTCCGTCCTCGCGGTGCCTCTCTCAGGGGCCGGGCCGGAGCCGATTTTTGTCATCGAACGGACCGTCCATTCCATGGAAGAGGCCAAAGAGGTCTCAAGTTTTCGCCCTGAGGCCAGTCTTCTCATGGAGAAAATCCAGGGCCGGGCGGGCTTGCTCTACCAGGCCGAGAACGACGATCTCCGGGCACTCGCCTGGGTCGATGCCGAGGGCGTTTTGTACCTGTATGCCCAATGGAAATCGCCCCGACCTGCCTCGGAAAGGCTTAGCTTTTCAGCCGACTTTCTCAATGAGCGTTTGAGACGGTGGAATGTCAATGATTCGGGGGAAGACAACGCTCCGCTCCGGGAGTCGAGGTCCGAAAAACAGCCCGTGCTGACCTCAACGGTCGCCCGTGCCAATCTGCCGGCGGGGCTTTCCCACATGAGCGACAGCGTGGGTTTTGGCTTCGAGTGTTATCAAATGCGTCCCCCACCTGAGAAGGCCCGGTTTGTTGTGCTGAGCGTGAAATTCAAGGACCCGCTGGCGCCGAAATGGAAAACAGAACTGAGTTTCACACTGCCGGTCTCCCAATGGAAACCCTGGGACGGCGGGGGCGCGCCCAGGAAGTAGGCAAGGGCGCTTGCGCTGCGGATTGCCCAAGCCCATCCTGACGATCATGCCCCCCAACGACTTTCAGCCCTTCGAGCGCGCCGCGTTCCTTGAGCACTGCCGTCTGCAGCGGTCGTTGGACGCGGGCTGGCGGCTGGGGCTGTTCATGCTCTGCTACCTCGGCGGCATGCTGCTGTTTGCGCTGCCCATCCGGCAGATCGAAGCGCAGCCGGAGTTGGCCTGGTTCTGGTTCCCGGCGTTCTTTGCCTACCTGATCGTGTTTCCCTGGCTGTTTCAGCGCTTGCTGGTACCGCGCGCGCAGCGGCAGCGACAGCAGCGTTTTCGCAAGTGCCCCTGCTGTGGCGGGTCGACCCTGATGGCCAATGCCCTGGTGATTGTCGCCACCGGTCGCTGCGGGCATTGTGGCGAGGTCATCCTCACCGAGGCCGCCTGAGCCCACGTGATGGGATAAAAAACGGGCCGCGGTTGAGGCGGCCCGTTCGAGCGTTGGAAGGGCGTTTACTGCGCCTCGGGTTTGAGCTTGCCTTCGGCGGCGAGTTTTTGGCGGAACTTGGCGACCTTTGGGCTGACGACGACGCGGCAGTAGCCGGCGCTGGGGTTTTTGGCGAAGTAGTCCTGGTGGTAGTCCTCGGCCGGGTAAAACTTCTTCAGCGGGACGATCTCGGTGACGATGGGGTCGGCCCAGTCCTTTTGGGCTTCCTTCATCGACGCTTCAGCGAGGCGCTTCTGCTCGTCGTTCGTGTAGTAGATGCCGGAGCGGTATTGGGTGCCGATGTCGTTGCCCTGGCGGTTGAGGGTGGTCGGGTCGTGGGCCAGCCAGAAGAGGTCGAGCAGGTCCTTCAGGCTGATGACCGCGGGATCGAACTCGATCTGGACGACCTCGTTGTGGCCGGTGTCGCCATTGCAGACCTGCTTGTAGGTGGGGTTTTCGAGGTGGCCGTTGGCGTAGCCGCTGATGGCGCTCTTGACGCCCTTGAGCATCTTGTACTGGGCTTCGACGCACCAGAAGCAGCCGCCGCCGAGCACAAGGGTTTCGGTTTTGGCGGGCGCGGGGTCGGCGGCGAGAGCGGCGGTGGTGCTCATGAGGGCAAGAAGGAAGGCGGAGCGTTTCATGGTCGCAGGGGGAATTCGTCCACCATGGAAGCGTTACGACGCGGGGCAAACTTTCGAGCGGGTCTTTTTTGTCTGGAGGCCGCGGCGATCCCGGCTTTGCTGGCGCCATGGATCCCCTGGCCAGCCTGTGTGACGTTGTCGGTGAAGCCCGTTTGCGCGCCCTGGTGGCGGCGTTTTACCGGCGCGTGCGCACGGACGACCTGATCGGGCCGATGTATCCGCCTGACGACTGGGCGGGGGCGGAGAAGCGGCTGGCGGACTTCCTGATCTACCGCTTTGGCGGGCCGCCGACCTATCTGGAGGAGCGCGGCCACCCGCGCTTGCGCGGCCGGCACCTGCCGTTTGCGATTGGCGAGGCCGAGCGCGACCGCTGGCTGCAGCTCATGGAGTCGGCCATGACCGAGATCGACCTGCCCGAAGAAGCGTTGCCGCCGCTGCGGGCCTTTTTCGTCCAGGTGGCGGACTTCATGCGCAATCGGGAAGGGTAGGGG
>JAEYYS010000062.1 GCA_023428335.1 Verrucomicrobiota bacterium
GTGCTGGCCGCCGCCGGCTGCGGCCTGGAACACGTCGTGCAGACACGCAACTACGTGCGCGAGGCCGCCGACCTGGCGGAATTCAACCGCCTCTACCGCGAGACCTTCACAGCCCCCTATCCGGCGCGCACGACCATCACCAACTGCCTGCCTCCGAGCCTGAAGTACGAGATCGAAGTCGTCGCCGTGCGCCCGGGCGCCTGAGCACGCGCCGCCTCAGCCGGCGCGGCCCCAGCGCTGGAAGCACTCGATCGCCTCGTACTCGGCGAGGCCGAGGGTATCGTAGGCACGGGCGTTCTCGCGGTTCGTCTCCGGCGCGGCGAGTTCAAGCGTCGACAGCGAGCCGTAGCGCGACAAAGCGCGCGCCTTGCGTTCGAGCTGCATCGGGCTGAGCGGCACGGCCATGTCGATCTCATGCGGCTCCAGCGCCTTCTCCTTGCCGCGGTACAACCACAGGCTGCAGGTGCCGGCCCATTCCTCGCCGGCGCAGGCCTTGAGCGCGGCCTGCAGAACCCGGAAGCCAATGCCGGCGACACTGCTCGGGTCGGCGGCATCGCCGGTGGCGTAGATCTGATGCGGGCGCACCTCGCGCAGCAGGGCAGCGACGAGGTCGATGTCGGCCTGCGTGCTGCGGAAACGGCGGTAGCGGCCCTGCTCGTAAAAGGGCAGGTCGAGGAAGGTGAGCTGCTCGTTGGGCAGATTGCAGGCGTGCGCGGCGTCGCGCAATTCCCCGCGCAGGACGAGCGACTTCAGCTGGCGGATCAGCGGCGGATCCTCGCCGAACTCGCCCTTCTCCTCCAGCAGGCGCAGGATCTCGCGGGCGTAGGCGGTCTGGCGCGCCCAGGCCGCACCGTCCTCGACGACGCCGGCCAACTCCTGCAGGGTGCTGGCAAACTTGTCGACCTCGCTGTCCGGCACCCGCAGGTTGCCGCTGGTCAGCGCCACCAGGCGCACTTCGTGACCCTGTTCGACCAGGCGCTCGAGCGTCGATCCCATGGCGACCACCGCGTCCTGCGGCTCGGGGCTGAAGACCAGCACACGTTTCGGGTAGGGGCTGGCACGTTCTGGACGGTAGGTGTCGTCCTCGTTCGGCTTGCCACCCGGCCAGCCGGTGATGGTGTGCTGGAGCTGGTTGAAGATGCGGATGTTGAGCTGGTAGGCGGGCCCCTGCTCCGACAACAGATCGCTGAGGCCATGCTCGTTGTAATGCTCGTCGGTCAACTTGAGCACCGGTCGCTTGGTTTGGAAGGCCTGCCAGCAAACCGCGCGCCGCGTCTCGCGCGGCGTCCAAGCCACCGGCCCGACCAGCCAGGGCAGCTTGACCCGGGTCAGCTCACGCGAAGCGCCGCTGTCGATGAAGAAACGTGCGTCCGGATGATCCTGCAGGAAGGAGGCGGAGATCGCCTCGGTGACCGGGCCTTCCACAGCCTTGGCGACCATGCCGGCCTTGTTTTCGCCCCAGGCCATGAGCACGAGCTTCTTGCCGCGCAGGATGGTGCCGACGCCCATGGTGATGGCAAAGTGCGGCACGTTTTCCTCACCGCGGAAGTCGGCGGCGGCGTCCTGGCGGGTGACGCGGTCGAGGGTGATGCGCCGCGTCAGTGAGTCGCGGCTGGAACCGGGTTCGTTGAAGCCAATGTGGCCGGTGCGGCCGATGCCGAGAATCTGCAGGTCGATGCCGCCGGCGGCCTCCATGTGCTCCTCATACTCGCGGCAGTGGGCAAACACCTGGTCGCCCGGCACCGTGCCGCTCGGGATGTGGATGTTCGCCTTCGGGATGTCGATGTGATCGAAGAGCTGCTCGCGCATGAAGCAGGCGTAACTCTCCGGGTGATCCGCGCCGAGGCCGTAGTACTCGTCGAGGTTGAAGGTGATGACGTTCTTGAAGCTCAGGCCCTCCTCCTTGTGCAGGCGGATCAGCTCGCGGTAGAACGGCACCGGCGTCGAACCCGTGGCCATGCCGAGCACGGCGTTTTTGCCCTGGGCGGCGCGCGCCTCGATCAGCGTCCGCACCTCGGCCGCGAGCGCCTTGGCGGCGGCGGCGGAATCGGGGAAAATCTGGGTCGGAATCTTCTCGAAGGCTTCGGAGGGCGGGCGGCGTGACATGGCGGTTGGGTGAGACTACAACGGACCGCATGCCGGGGTTCCGTCAAGGACGGACCACGGTTTCACGACCCAGACTCAGGCCGCGAGCCACTGGAGTTGCAGGCCGTGCCTGGCATGGCTTCGAAAGCCTGGACGCTCGCGAGACTGGATTTGCTAGCGTGCCATTTATGTGCCATGCTTATGGCATGACAACGGAAATGACCCTCGATAAAAGCAACCGCCTGGTGCTGACCAGTGCCGTGCGCCGCGCAGCAGGCATCCCACAGCAGCAAAAACTGAGGGTGCATGTCTCACCCGGCCGAATTGTGATTGAGGTTCCCGCCAGCACGACAGGCAAGGTGGTCAAGCGCGGCAAACTCAAGGTCTGGACGGGCGAAGTTCCCGCCACACCCTTGGAGGAAGCCGTCGAACAAGCCCGCCACTACACGCGATGACATTCCTCGACACCGGCATTCTCGTGGGAGCAGTGCTTGCCTCGCACGAACACCACGCGGCCTGCCGCGCCGCGCTGGAGGAGAGCACCGAGCCCTTCACCAACGCGCATGCCTTGGCTGAATCGTTTGCAACCCTCACGGGATTCTACAAGGTTCCGGTGGAATCGGCCACCGAATTGGTTCTGGGCTTGGCGGAAAACCTGGCTGTCGAGGCGCTATCCCTGGCGGACTATGAAAAAGCCATTCGCGAAGCGCGCCGGCGTGGCGTCATGGGCGGAGGCATCTACGACTCGCTGCACGCCACCTTTGCACGCCGGAAAAAGGCCACCCAGATCGTGACGCGCAACCCTTCGCACTTCGTCCATGTCGCGCCTGACCTGGAAATCCTCACCCCTTGACCCGGGCAGCCTGTCATCCCCCAGCGACTCCCGGGAAATGTGCCTCCCTGCCCGGTCGTTCCCTTGGCTCATGCTTTTGCGCCTCCTGACCTGCCTGCTCGCCGCCGCCACACTGACGGCTGCGCCGCCCAACATCGTGCTTTTCATCAGCGATGACCAGGGCTGGCCCGACCTCGGCTGCCTGGGGCTGAAGCCGATCGAAACGCCGAACCTCGACAAGCTCGCCGCCGCAGGGGTGCGGGCGACGCATTTCTACGTCACCTGGCCGGCCTGCACACCCTCGCGCGGCAGCCTGCTGACGGGTCGCTACCCGCAGCGCAACGGCCTCTACGACATGGTGCGCAACGATCTGGTCAACTTCGGCCACCGCTACTCGGCCGAGGAGTATGCGGTGTCACCGGAGATGACCCTGGGCCTGGATCCGAAGGAGGTCACGCTTGGCGACCTGCTGCGCCAGGCCGGCTACGTCAACGGTGTCGTCGGCAAGTGGGACATGGGCCAGGCGAAGCGTTATCTGCCGCTGCAGCGCGGTTTTGATTTCTTCTACGGCCACGGCAACAACGGCATCGATTACTACACCCACGAGCGCTATGCTGTGCCCTCGCTGTTCCGTGGCAACGCCCGCACCGAGGAGGACAAGGGCACCTACATCACCGACGTGTTCCGGCGCGAGGCGCTGCGCTTCGTCAACGCGCACGCCGGCAAGCAGCCCTTCTTCCTCTACCTGCCCTTCAACGCCCCGCATGGCGCCTCGACTCTGGCTGAGGACAACGGCGGACAGAAACCCGGTGTGCAGGCCCCGGAAGCCTACAAGGCGCGCTTCCGCGACCGGCTGAAGGACGAGAAGCTGGCGGGTTATTATGGCGCGGTGGCCTGCATGGACGACGCGATCGGCGCGGTCATGGACGCGGTCGAGCAGGCCGGCCAAACCTCGAACACCCTCTTCCTCTTCCTTTCCGACAACGGCGGCAGCGGCAATGGCGGCAACGCGCCGTTGCGCGGGGCGAAATCGACGATGTGGGAGGGAGGCCTGCGCGTGCCCTTCCTGCTCGCCTGGCCTGGCAAGGTGCCAGCCGGCAGGGTTACCGATGAATTCCTCACCTCGCTGGAAATCCTGCCCACCCTGCTCGCCGCCGCCGGTGCGCCGGCCCCCAGGGATCTGACGCTCGACGGCTTCGACATGCTGCCGGTGCTGCGCGGCGACAAGCCGTCGCCACGCACCGAGATGTTCTGGCAGCGTCGCGCCGACAAGGCAGCCCGGGTCGGTCACTGGAAATGGCTCGATTCCGCCAAGGGCAAGGGGCTCTACGACCTGCGTTCCGACCCCGGTGAAAGCCGCGATCTATCCAAACAGAAGCCCGAAGTGCTGCAGATGCTGCAGGAGAAATTCGCCGCCTGGCGCGCCGCCATGGACGCCACGGAACCGCGCGGTCCGTTCCGCGATTATTGATCCCATGTCCTGCCTGCTCGTTCTCACCGGCGGCCGTGCCGTCCTGCCCGACCGCAGCCTCGACGATGCCGCCCTGCTCTGCCGCGACGGCCGCATTGCGTGGGTGGGCAAAAGCCGCCGGCGCTGGCCGAAGGAGGCGACCGTCATCGATGTCCGCGGCGGTTGGATCGCGCCGGGCTTCGTCGATCTGCACGTGCATGGCGGCAACGGCGCCGATTTCATGGATGGCACGGCCGAGGCGGTGCGCACCGCCTGTCGCGCCCATGCCCGTCATGGCACAACGACGCTGTTTCCGACCACCACCACCGGTTCACCGGCCCAGATCCGCGCCATGCTCAAGGCCTGTGCCGCGGTGCAGAAGGCGTGGTCGCCCGCCGATGGCGCACGCATTGCCGGTGTGCATCTGTACGGACCGTTCTTCGCCGCCGACAAGGTCGGCTGTCACAGCGTCGAAGGCCGGCGCGAACCGACATCGAAAGAGTATGCCCGCTACTTTGCCGACGGCCTCGTGCGCATCGCCACCTGCGCTGCCGAGCTGCCGGGCGCGCTCGACTTCTATCGCGCCGCCCGCCGCAAGCGCTGCCTGATCACCTGCGGCCACTCGAACGCCAGTTGGCCGGAAATGCAGGCCGCCTTCAAGGCCGGCATGCGCCATGTCGACCATTTCTGGTGCGCCATGAGTTCCGTGCCCTCCGTGCGCGCCCGCCTCGGCGTGCCCATGCGCGGCAGCATGGCCGAGTTCGTGCTCGCCGAGCCGGAGATGAGCACGGAAGTCATTGCCGACGGCTGTCATCTGGCGCCCGAGCTGCTGCACTTCGCCTGGCGGATGAAGGGCGCCAACCGCCTCTGCCTGGTCACCGATGCCAACCGCGCCCTCGATCTGCCGCCCGGTCGCTACCGCTTCGGACCGGAGGGCGACGGCTCCTGGTTCAACAGCGACGGCAAGGTCGGCTGGGCGCCGAATGGCAGCCTGGCGAGTTCGATCATGGGCATGGACCACATGGTGCGGGTCATGCACCGGGCCAGCGGCGCGCCCCTGCATGAGGTCATGCGCATGGCCTCGCTGACCCCGGCCGAACGCGCCGGCATCGCTGATGAAACCGGCAGCCTGGAAGTGGGCAAACGCGCCGACCTGCTGCTGCTCGACCGCCGGCTGCGGGTCCGGCGGGTCTGGCTGGGGGGAAATGAGACGGCCGGCTGAGGAGGGCCAGTGCAGATCGCCAGGAAAATCGTCCATTTTTGAACCCAGGAGCCGTCGTCGCTGACCAAGAAGCGCCCAACTCCCGCCAAAAGAGGCTCATTTGCCAAATTGTGCGCGGCAAAAAAGGCGTGTAGAATGACGTTTTAGCGTCGCCAAGTCCCACCATGTCCAGCGCCCCGTCCCCATCCGAAGTGAAGTCCCAGCCCGGCATTGCCGAGTGGAAGGCCATCATCGCGCAGTATGCCGTGCCGTCGCTGCCGAAATCGCTCTGGCAGGTCTTCAACACCTTCGTGCCCTACTTTCTGGTCTGGTACCTCATGTGGCGCAGCCTCGAGGTTTCCTATGCCCTCACCCTGGGCCTGTCCGTGATCGCCGGCCTGCTGGTCGTGCGACTCTTCATCATCTTCCATGACTGCGGTCACGGCTCCTTCTTCCGCTCGAAGCGCGCCAACGATTTCCTCGGCTTCATCACCGGCATGCTCACCTTCACCCCGTACGGCCACTGGCGCTGGCAGCACTCGGTGCACCACGCCACCTCCGGCGATCTCGATCGCCGCGGCGAGGGCGACATCTGGACGCTGACCGTGCAGGAATACCTGGAGGCCTCGCCCTGGAAAAAGTTTGCCTACCGACTGGCGCGCAATCCCTTCGTGCTGTTTGTGCTCGCCCCGCTCGGCATCTTCCTGATCTACCAGCGCTTTCCCTCGCCCGCCGCCAAGGGCAAGGACCGCCTGTCGGTGCTGTGGATGAATCTTGCGCTTGCTGCCATGGTGGGCGGCGGCTGCTGGCTGATGGGCTGGAAGGCCTACCTGATGATTCAACTGCCGGTGACGATGGTCGCCGGTGCCGCCGGCATCTGGATGTTCTACGTCCAGCACCAGTACGAGGACACCTACTGGGAGAAGCGCGACAACTGGGACTACACGACGGCCGCACTGGAGGGCAGTTCCTTCTACAAGCTGCCGAAGATTCTGCAGTGGTTCACCGGCAACATCGGTTACCACCACGTCCACCACCTCAGCTCGCGCATCCCGAACTACAATCTGGAGCGCTGCCATCACTCGCACCCGATGTTCCAGCAGGTGAAACCCATCACCCTGCTCAGCAGCCTGAAATGCCTGTCGCTGCGCCTCTGGGACGAACAGTCGCGCAAGCTGGTCGGCTACCGCCACCTCAAAAATCTGCAGCGCCAGGACCGCGCGGCGGCCTGAGCTTGCCGCGCTCGCACGGTGCCTTGCCGTGAAGCTGGCGAGTACGGCAGGCCCGCCTGCCGTTCTCAAGCGTCGAGCATGTAGCCGCCTGCCAGGTGATGGAAATGCCGTACCTGATGCGCCTGCCAGGCGGTGTCGCGACCGAACTCCGCCGCCAGCAGGGCCGCCACCCGCGGCGCCGCCTCCAGCGCCGCCTGGGCGTCGAGCAGCAGGGCGCGCGTGCGTCGCGCCAGCACGTCCTCGACCGTGCGCGCCATCTCATGACGCGCGTGCCAGACCACCTCGGCCTCAAGAAACTCCAGGCGCGGATGCAGGCGGGCGGCCAGCGCCGGTGCGACCGCGATGAGGTCGCGAATGCCGGCGGCATCGGCGCCATAAACACGCAGGTGCGAACTCTCGGCCGCCGGCGCCCCGGCCGCGCCGTGCACCGGCAGGTCGCGGGTCGGACAGGCCTGCTGATCCAGTCCGCCGACCATCTCGGCATGATCGATGACGTCCTCCGCCATCTTCCGGTAGGTGGTCCACTTGCCACCACCGAGGGTGATCAGGCCGGATTCCGACACCGAGATCAGGTGGTCGCGCGACAGCGCGGCGGTCGATTCCGCCTCGGCCTTGATGAGGGGTCGCAGGCCGGCGAAGACGCTGAGCACATCGTGACGTGAGGGATCGCGCGCCAGGTAGCGGGTGATCTGGCCGAAGACAAAATCGATTTCCTCAGGCAGGGCGCGCGGCTCCAGCGCGGCCTGAGCCACCGGTGTGTCGGTGGTACCCACGACCAGCCGGCCGTGCCAGGGCACGGCAAAGAGCACGCGACCGTCATCGGTCTTGGGA
>JAEYYS010000072.1 GCA_023428335.1 Verrucomicrobiota bacterium
GCCGGCGTGATGACGAGGCGGAAATCCACCAGCACGGGTCCATGGGCGGGGCTGCTGTCGAGTTCGCGCAGGACCTCGCGGATGCGCTCGCGCCACAGCGGCAGGGTGCGCTCCTGGCGCCAGCCGCCGAGACGCGCGCGCACGGCGTCGAGATCGGCAAAGCCGCGCAGGAAGGGCGGCGCCGGCAGCTTCTTTTCGTCGAGCGCGAGCGCCACGTAATCCCAGAACTCGCGCAGGCTGGCCGGCGGTTCCGGCCAGAGCGACAGGGGCTCGGTGCTCTGAATGCTCCAGCGCGCGTGCAGGCGCACCATGTCCTGGTCGTAAATGCGGCCGCCGGCGGCACGCACACGCTCGAGGCGCTTCTCGAGCTTGCCCAGGTAGTTTTCCTCGTCAGGGGTCAACCGGCGCGCCAGGCGCTGCTCCAACTGGGCCTGAAAGGTCTCCTCGACCGCCGCCGCGGCGGCCACCGCCTCGGGCCGGCGCTCCAAACGACGGCGTGTGGCGACCAGTACGGCCAGGCTGGCGAGCCGGTGCAGGGCCTCGTCCTCGCAATCGCTCTCCTCGGTCCAACGACCCTCGACCGGCGCCCAGCGGACGTTGACGCGGCGGTCGTCGAGCATGACTTCGGCAAGGATTTCGTCCTCAAACACATCGAGCCCGCGCACCGCATCATCGTCGGCGAGCCGTTCGGCCTCCTGGCGCAGGCGCGCCTCGGCGCTGTCGAGAATACGGGAGACTTGGGAGGCGAGATCGGGCATGGCAACAATCCCCCCGGCGCCAGGGGAACTGGAAGCCCTAACACGGCCCGGCCGTTTTTGCCAGTCGGCAAATGCAGGATTCTGCACTGACCGGACTTTTTCCGCACCGGCCGCCTCAGGCGAAAACCTCGGCAATCACCCGGCCCTTGTCGCCGACGGTGAAGGGGCGGTTGCTGGGCGACATGACAACCTCGTTGACGTCCAGGCCCATGGCATGGCCGACCGTGCTGTGGAAGTCCTGAATGGTCACCTGCTTGTCGGCGGGGTAATAGCCGTCCTTGTCGCTGGCCCCGTAGATCGTGCCGCCCCTGACCGGGCCACCGGCGAGCAGGGTGCTGAACACCTTGGGATGGTGGTCGCGGCCGTTGCGCGTGTTGATCTTCGGCGTGCGGCCAAACTCCGAACAGAGCACCACCAGCGTGTCGGCCAGCAGGCCGCGTGCCTGCAGGTCGCCGAGCAGGGCGGAGAGCCCGGCATCGAGGTTCGCCCCCTGGTCGGCCATGCCGTCATCGATGTCATTGTGCATGTCCCAGCCGCCGTAGGCGACCTCGATGAAACGCACGCCGTGTTCGACCAACCGGCGGGCCAACAGGCAGCCCTGGCCAAACTTGTTGCGGCCATAGGTCTCGCGCAGGGCCGCGTCCTCGGCCTCGAGTTGGAAGGCCTTCAAGTCCTCGCTGGCCAGCAGCTTGAGGGTGTCGTCATAGAAGTCGGAATAGGCCTTCAGGTTGAGATCCTGGAATTTGGCACGGAAATCGGCATCCAGGCGGTTGAGCAGGCCGAGCCGCTTGCCCAGGCTGTCGGTGTTGGCGCTGGCATACTGCAGGCCGGCCTCGGGATCGTGGATCGGCAGCGGACTGAAGGCGGCGGGGAAGAAGCCGTTGCCGTGGTCCGGACCGCGGTTGATGCAGATCGAGGACGGCAGGCTCGGATTGCTCTTGCCGAGCAACTGCTGGGCCCAGGCGCCGAGCACCGGATGCTTGATGGTGCCGCGCGGCTCGTAACCCGCACGCATCACATACTGACCATCGGCATGCACGCCAGTCTTCGAGGTCATGCTGCGCACGATGGCCAGCTTCTCCGCGTGTTCCTTCGCCAGGGTCGGCAGGAAGCCGCCGAGCTGATAACCCGCCTTGGTCGGAATCGGGTCGGCAGGCCCCTTGGTGTCGCCCTGCTTGGGATCGAGGGTGTCGATGTGTGACATGCCGCCGAGCATCTGCAGCCAGATGACATGCTTGGCCTTGCCAAAGCCCGGCAGGCTGCGGTTGTCGAGACCGGGCGCCGTGTCGGCGGCGGCGCCAAACCGCGGCAGCAGGGTGACACCGAGCGCGGCCTTGGCGACGGTTTCCGCAAAGCGGCGGCGGGAGAGCGGATCGAGCTGGAAAAGCGCGGGTTTCATGGCCTCAGAGAAGGGGGGAATGCGGGTCACTGGACGAACACAAACTCACGCGAATTGAACAGCACCCAGGCGAGTTCACCGGGCGTCAGGCCGTCGCGGATCTCCGCGTACACGGTCTCCAGCTCCCGGGCGCTGGGCTTGCGCGAAAAGAAGCTCAGGTAGAGGGATTCCACCTGCGCCTCGGCGCTGTCCTGGGCCTCGGCGGTGGCGACTGCCAGCGCCTCGCGACTGCTCAAGACCTCCTGGGCCTCGCCATTCATCAGCATCAGCACCTGCGGCACGCTGCCCTCCGTGCTGGTGCTGTCGGCCAGCTGGCGGTCGCTCTGCCCGAACATGCGCAGGAAATGGCCCTCGCGCTCCGGTTGGCGGAGCTCGGAGGCGCGGGCCAGCACCAGCC
>JAEYYS010000084.1 GCA_023428335.1 Verrucomicrobiota bacterium
CCCCCGACCTCATGCCGGCCGACATCACCGGGACCGAGATCCTGGAGGAGATGGCCGACGGCCGGCGCAAGCTCCAGTTCGTCCGGGGGCCGATCTTCGCCAACGTCATCCTGGCCGACGAGATCAACCGCACGCCGCCCAAGACCCAGGCCGCGCTGCTGGAGGCCATGCAGGAACACCAGGTCAGCGTCGCCGGTCGCACCCTGCCGCTGCCCGAGCCCTTCTTCGTGCTCGCCACCCAGAACCCGATCGAGATGGAGGGCACCTACCCGCTGCCCGAGGCCCAGCTCGACCGCTTCATGCTCAACATCGTCATCGATTACCTGAGCGAGGACGAGGAGGTCGCCGTCGTCACCCGTACCACCGGCGCAAAGGGCGAGCCGGTGCAGCCGCTGTTCACCGGCGCCCAGTTGCAGGCCTTCCAGCGCGTGGTCAAACAGGTGCCGGTCGCCGAGGATGTCGCCCGCTACGCCGTCCGCCTCGCCGCCGCCTCGCGCCCGCACCGGCCAGGCACGCCGGATTTCGTCAACGAATGGGTCAACTGGGGCGCCGGCACCCGCGCCAGCCAGAACCTCGTGCTCGGCGCCAAGACCCGTGCCCTGCTCCAGGGCCGCGCCCATGTCGGTTTCGACGACATCCGCGCCCTCGCCCTGCCCGTGCTGCGTCACCGCATCCTCGTCAACTACCGCGCCGAAGCCGAGGGCATCACCGTTGAAAAGGTGATCACCCGCCTGCTTGAAGCGGTGAAGGGCTGAGCCTGTCATGCCCGCCACCCTCGATCTCGCCGCCCTCGCCCGCATTCGATCGCTCGAGCTGCGCGCGAAGGCTGTCGTCGAGGGCCTCTGGCGCGGCCTGCATCGCAGCCCCTACCACGGTTTCTCGGTCGAGTTCTCCGAGTACCGCGCCTACGTCCAGGGCGACGACCCCCGCCACCTCGACTGGAAGGTGCTGGCGCGCAGCGACCGCAGCTTCATCAAGAAGTTCGAGGACGAAACCAACCTGCGCTGCCAGCTCGTCGTCGATCACAGCCGCTCCATGCAGTATGGCAGCGGGCCGCTGACCAAGGCGGATTACGCGGCGACGCTGGCCGCGACGCTCGCGCTCTTCCTCATGCAGCAGGGCGATGCGGTCGGCGTCACCACCTTTGGCGAGGCCCTGCAGGAGCACCTGCCGCCGCGCAATCGCCCCGGCCACCTGCGCCGGCTCATGCTCGAACTGGAAAAACCCGCGCCCGCCGGTGGCACCGCCCTTGACCTCAGCGTGCGCCAGCTGGCCGACCTGCTGCGCAAGCGCGGCATGATCTGCCTGGTCTCCGACCTGCTGGCACCCGTCGAGACGCTGGAACGCCAGCTCGCCCTGCTCGGTGCGATGGGGCACGACCTTGTGCTCTTTCATGTCATGGACCGCGCCGAGATCGATTTCAGCTTCGACAAGGCCGCCCACTTCCGTGATGCGGAGACCGGCGCGGAACGCTTTGTCGATCCCGCTGCCGCCCGCGCGAGTTATCTGGAAAACCTGCAGGCCCACCGCGAGTTCATCCGTCGCGCCTGCGAACGCCAGGGCATCGAGTACCATTGGGCCCCCACCGACACCCCGCTCGAGCAGGTGCTGTTTGAGTTCCTGTCGAAACGCGCCCGCCGGTAGCGCGCTGCTGCGTCGGCGCCGTGGCAATCGGGCGGCAGGGAGCAGACTGTGAGATGCGTCACTTCAGCGCCGCACGGTGGACGGGAGCGATGGATTTGGGGGCGAGCGCGCGCATCTCGGCGAGCTTGGTGGCGTGTTCGGCCTTGTCGGCGAGGTTGGTCCACTCGTGCGGATCGGTGTCGAGGTCGTACAGCTCCTCGCCGCCATCGAAGTAGTGCAGGTAGCGCCAGCGCTGGGTGCTGAGGGCGTAGTTCTGCGGTCGGTCGAGGTGCGTCAGCGCTGCATGCGGCCATTCGGCCTGCGGATCGCGCAGCAGCGGCAGCAGGCTGCGGCTGGCGATGTCCGGCTTCGCCGGCAGGCCGCACAGGTCGGTGAGGGTGCCAAACAGATCGACCAGACTCACCGGGCGATCGCAGACGCCGCCCGGCGTGGTGCCCTCGGGCAAGCCGGGCGCGCCTTTCGGCACGCGGATCATGAGCGGCACGCGGGCGCCGGCGCGCCAGCCGGTGAATTTCTGCCAGTGCTCCTTTTCACCGAGATGCCAGCCGTGATCGCTCCACAGCACGACGACGGTGTTGTCGCGCTGCGGGCTGCGGTCGAGGGCGTCGAGCACGCGACCGAGCATCGCATCGGCGAAATGGATGGAGGCGAGGTAGGCCTGGATGGCCTGCTTCCACTGCCCCTGCGACTGGATGTGCGCAAAGTAGCGGTTGCGCGCGATGCGTCGTCCCTCGGCAGGCAGGTCATCGACATCGTTCGCCTGGTAGCCGGGCGGCAGCTCGATGCGGTCGAGCGGGAAGGGCTCAAAGTACTTCTTTGGCACGAACCAGGGCTCGTGCGGCCGGTAGATGCCACAGGCAAGGAAGAAGGGCTTCTCATGCTCGCGCTGGAGCTGCTCGCCGACCCACTTCGTCACCGCCCAATCACCTCCAAACTGCTCATCCGTGACGTCCAACGCGGCCCAGTCGGTTTCGACATACTGCCAGTTGCCAGCCCGCGGCAGGTTCACCGGACGTTGTTTGGGTTCAAAGGTGTGCGGGAAGGGATTGTCCTTGGCCTTGTCCGGAAAGTAGTCGTCCCAGCTGGGCGGGTCGATGACGTAGTGCAGCATCTTGCCCGAACCCGCGCTCCAGTAGCCGTGGCGGGAGAAGTAGCGCGGCAGCAATTCCGCCTCCGGCAGCACCTCGCGCAACACCTGCTGATTCCGGTACAGCCCTGAGCGATGCGGCGGCAGGCCGCTGAAGACCGCGCTGCGCGAGGGATTGCACGAGGCCGCCGCGCAGTAGGCGTTGCGAAACAGCACCCCGCTGGCGGCCAGTCGGTCGAGGTTCGGCGTCAGCGTCTGCGGATGCCCACCGAGGCAGCCGATCCAGTCGTTCAGATCGTCCACCGCGATGAACAGCACGTTGGGCTTCGCTGCTTGGAGCAGAGAGCCGGGGGCGAGGAGCCAAAAAAGCACCAGTAGGATTTTCACCGGATCAGTGTGGCATAGGCATCCAGCCAAGTCTTGCCACGATTGGCTGCGTCCAAGGGGCAAACCGGCACAGCGGCAGGCTGAACCGGCCCGTTCATCCCCTGTCGCACCGGCGACCATGGCCGGAACAGCGTGCCCCATGATTCTGCGCAGGGGGAGTCCAAGCTGAAATGACGTTGAGGCTGGAGGGATCGGTCTCTCTTTCGTCTTTTGCTTCGCGAAAGCGCCAAGGAGGAACAGGGCGAACTCGGCCGATTATGGCCGATTATAGCCGATTCCGATGGACGGGGCAACCGAGGTTCTTGGGCGGAAGAACAAGCCGCTGAGCTGGCCGACCGGGTTCCGCCGGTCCATTCCAGTCCATTTCCGTCCATTCTGGAGCCAAGGCGGTTGGAGTGGAACGGTTCTCCACCGCTGCCGTCGCTAGGGCCGGCTGCGGCCGGTGCTTTTCGATTGTTCGAGCAGGGCCTGCAGTTCGCGGGCGAGCTCGGGTTGATCCAAGATGAGGTTGGTGGTTTCGCCGGGGTCGGTGGCGAGGTCGTAGAGTTGGGCGCGGGCGCCGGGGACGGTTTCGGGCAGGGCGAAGGGCTTCAGCTGGGGCCGGGTGTAGGCATTGCCGCCGGAGCCGGGGTGGGCGAGGTATTTCCAGTGGCCGCGGCGGATCGACAGGCTGCGGGTGCCGCCAAAGGCCTGGGTGATCAGGTAGGGACGGATGGGGCCGGTGGCGCTGCCGTCGAGCACGGGCAGCAGATTGAAACTGTCCTCGGCGGCCTCGCGCGGCAACTCGGCGCCGGTGATCGCGGCGACGGTGGCCAGCAGGTCGGTGAGACAGAGCAACTGATCGCTGGTGCTGCCCGCCTTGACCCGGCCGGGCCAGCGCACAAGGAAGGGCACGCGGTGGCCGCCTTCCCAGGAGTCGCGCTTCAGGCCGCGCCAGGGCCTGGCGCCGTCGTGGCCGTGATCGGCGCGCATGTGGACGACGCTGGTGACTTCGGGGCCGTTGTCGCTGCTGACGATGACCAGGGTGTTCTCGGCCAGGCCGTGCTGCTCGAGGGTGCGCAGCAATTCGCCAACGTGGTGATCGAATTGCGCGATGAAGTCGCCATGCGGTCCGGCCGAGGTCTTGCCGCGAAATTCCCGGCCCGCGAAGGAGGGCAGATGCACGGCCTGGGTGGCGTGGAAAAGGAAAAACGGCTGCCCGGGGGCCTGGCGGACGTGCTGGGCGATGAACTCGCGGCTCTTTTGCAGGAACAGTTGATCCACCTCCTGCAGGTCGAAATCCGGCGCGAGCAAGCCCGCGCGGCAATCGTTGGCATACGGATGTTTCGGCAGCGTCGCTTTGTCGAGCGGTCCGGTGGGCGGCACGGGAATGCGGTCGCCGTCGATGAAGGCGTACAGCCAGTCGGTGGTCGGACAGCAGGCGGTGCCGAAGAAGCGATCAAAGCCGTGATCGAGCGGACCGCCTTCGACGCGGCTGGCGTAGTCGATGCGGCGGACGGCCTCGGGGCTGTCCTCATGGATGGCGTTGCCTTGGGCATCGCGAAAGGTGAGGCCGATGTGCCACTTGCCGACCGCTGCGGTGGCGTAACCCTGCTGCTTGAGCAGCGAGGGCAGGGTGAGGCGGCCTGGAGCGATCAACGACGGGCCGCCCGCACCGGTGAAGACCCTGTCGCCCTTCGGCACGCGGAAGGCCAGCTGGCCGGTCATCAGGCTGTAGCGCGACGGGGTGCAGACGGTGGCCGGGCTGTGGGCGTCGGTGAACTTCATGCCCTCGCGGGCGAGCCGGTCGAGGTTTGGCGTTGGCACCCTGGCTTCGGGGTTGTAGCAGCGCACATCGCCGTAGCCGAGGTCATCGGCGAGGATGACGAGGAGGTTGGGCGGTGCCGCCGAAAGCCCGGCGCAGGCCGTCAAGAGGCTCAGGAGAAAACAACGCAACACAGGAGGCTTCATGGAAGTTTCGAGTTCTTGACGAAGGGCGAGGGGAACGCGGCTGAACTCCAGGCCTTTCGGCTTCGTCGCATCCTGCCGCGCGCCGGGCCGAAGGTGACGCGCCTCACGGCAAATCGAGCACGAACGCGGGGCGCGCAAGCACGCCCTTGGCCTGCGCTCCGTAGTGGTCGGAGCGCCAGAAATTTTTCAAATCGGCGGCGGTGATGAGCTGCAGGCCGGGCGTGGCGACGGCGGGATTGCAGAGGATGTAGAGATCTTCTTCGGCGAGGTAGCCGCAGACATTGAGCGTGTGGCCGGCGAAACCGCCGGCGTACTGCGGGCCGATGTACTTGAAGTCCACGACGACGGGCCGGCCGGCGTCGAGCTCGCGGCGCAGCAGGGCGGAGGCCTGCTCGAAGCCGGCCTCATCCGGCGTGAAGCGGACGAGTTTCCAGCGCTGGCGGATTTTTTTCGAGGCCTCCAGCAGGTGCCACCAGTCGGTGCCCGTGCCGAGCGGCGAGGGGCAGAGCTTTTTGAAGTCCCAGCCGCTGATGTCGCTGCCGTGGAAGCGCGCGAAGGCGGCGCAGGCGCTGGCGCCGCAGTTGTTGTAGCCCTGGAAAATGTGCGGCATGGGCACGAAGGCGAACTTGCCCGGCACGCCCGCACGCTGGCGGTGCGGCAGCAGCTTGAGCAGGTCGGCCCCCTGCTGGGCGGAGGCCTGGTCGGAGGGTTGGGCGGGATGACCGGTGTCGCCGGTGGGATGCAGCTGGGCGGCGCGGGTCCAGAGTGCGCGGGCGGCCTCGACCTCGCCCGCCTGGAAGTGCAGCTCGCCGAGCAGCACCAGGCCGGAGGCATTGCCGAGTTCGGCCGCACGTTCGGCCAGGCGGCGGGCCTTGACGGCATCGCGGGGCACGCCCTCGCCGGTGAGATGAGCCATCGCCGCCGCGGCGGCGGCGCGGCCATGGCCTCGATCAGCGGCCTTCTCCCACCATTCGAGCGCCTTGGCGCAGTCCTGCTCCGTGCCTTGGGCTCCGTAGTAGCACTGGCCGAGATTGAAGGCGGCCTGCGCGGATTTCGGGGCTGCCGCCCGGAAGTAGCCGAAGGCGAGGGCAGTGCTGCGTGGCACCATCGCCCCGCGCAGGTAGGCGAAGCCGACAAAGTCCATGGCCTCGGCATGGCCGGCATCCGCCGCCAGATGCGCCCAGCGCATGGCTTCCACCGGGTTGGGTTCGACGCCCTTGCCATCGCGATGGCGGATCGCCAGTGCGAGCTGGGCCTGGGCATCGCCCTGCTCGGCGGCACGGCGCAGGGCGTCGAGGTCCGCGGCAGCCGCGTCGGCAGGGGGCAGGCAAAGGCTCATGAGCAGGAGGATCCGCAGGGCGGCAGGGAGACGTTTCACGGCAAAAGCCATCTTCGCCGGGGTCGCCGACGAAAGCTTGACCGGGTTGGTCTCGGGAGGTGTGAAAAGTCGCACAGCGTGAGAACGCTGGAATCGGGTCGTATTTCAGTGCAACGACCCTGCATGAAATCCGTCGCCGCACTCCCGGGCCTGCTGACCGCGCAGGGGGCGCTGCTGGTGGACACGCGACTGGTCGAGCAGATCGCCGATCTGCTGCATGACACCGCCTTTTTTCTCAAGGACGCCACCGGGCGCTACGTGGTGGTCAATGACTCGCTGGTGGCGCGGCATGGTCTGCACAGCAAGGCAGAGATGCTGGGCCGGCGGCCCTGTGACGTCTGCCCGGGCGACTACGGGCGTGTGCCCACCGAGCAGGACGCGCAGGTGCTGCGCACGGGGCGACCCATCCTCGAGCGCCTGGAGCTGTTCTGGAGTCGGCCGAACGTGCCGGTGTGGGGCTTGACGAGCAAGCTGCCGATCCGCGACGCACACGGCCGGGTGTGCGGACTCATTGGCATCTCCAAGGATCTGAGCGCGCCCCTGGGCCGCGACGAGGTGCCCGCCGCCGTGGCGCTGGCCCTGCGCCATCTCGAGCGCCACTTCGATCAGGCGATCAGTCCCTCGTCGCTGGCGGCCCAGGCCGGCATGAGCGCCGCGCGTTTTGCCCGCCTCGTCAAGCGGGTGCACGGCATCAGCCCGATGCAGCTCATCAGCAAGACGCGCATCACCGCGGGTGCGCGTCTGCTGCGCGAAACGAAGGCCGGCATCGCCGAGATCGCCCTCGACTGCGGCTTCGCCGACCACAGTGCCTTCACCCGCGCCTTCCGCGCCGTCACTGGTTTGTCGCCCAGTGAGTATCGGCGGCAGGGGGCGGCCGCGTCGCGGGAGGTCGGGCAAGGAAGAGGTTGATGGTGCGGGGGAGCCTGAAACTTTCGCCGAATCGGGAGCATGAATTTTTCCGGCCGCGCACAACAATGCGCCGCGCAGGGGCGTTTCACCTGCGGACCGGATTTCACTGCCCGCATGAAACGCTGTCTTTTTTCTCTCGCCGCCCTCGGCCTGCTGGGCTGGGCCGTGCTGGCGCAGGAGTCGGGGCAGCCGACAAACTTCGGCATCCAGGACGGCTCGGTGCCTGAGGATCCGCGCGAGTTTGGGCGCGGCCAGTTCGCCGATTTCCCGACTTGGCCGGTCAGCCGCGAGTTGCCGGACGACACCTTCGTGTTCGCGCGCCTGCGCTTCAATTCCGACATGTCCTGGGGACGCCGCCGCGGGGGCGGTCGCTGGACAACCGATTATCCGGATGCCGACCTCAACTTCTCCTACCGCCTGCAGCAGCTCACCTCGCTGCAGGTGAGTCCGAAGGGCGCCATCGTTGACATCGTGCCTGAGCAACTGCGGCATTACCCGTTCATTTACATGATCGAGCCGGGCAGCATCAGCCTGACCGATGATGAGGCGCGGACGCTGCGCGAGTACCTGCTCAACGGCGGCTTCCTCATGGTCGACGACTTCTGGGGCGAGCAGGAGTGGGAGGTGTTTTATGCGGCCTTCAAGCAGATCTTCCCCGAGCGCGAACCGGTGGAGCTGCCGCTCGAACACGAGATCTTCCACATGGTGTTCCCGCTCAAGGTCAAGCCGCAGATCCCGAGTGTTGGGCACGCGATGGCGGGTCGCGACCAGGGCATCACCTTTGAGCGCTGGGATGCGCAGACCCCGCACTACCGCGGTGTCTTCGACGATCAGAAGCGCATGATGATGATCATCTGCCACAACACCGACCTCGGCGACGGTTGGGAGGAGGAGGGCACGGATCCCTGGTACTTCCGCGAGTTCTCGGAGAAGTATGCCTACCCGCTCGGCATCAACATCCTCTTCTATGCGCTGACGCACTGAGGCCCGACGTAGTGCGATCCCTGCGGTGTGCTGGGCCGTTGCTTTTTGTCATCGAGTCTCTCTCGGCGAACGTTTCTCCTGCGCATGCCCTCCGCCCTTCTCCGGTTCCCGGTCCTGCTCCTCCCTGCCGTGCTCCAGGCCGGTGTCGGCGATCCGCAACTGCGCACCGATCACCCCTGGTATCCAGGCGAGCTGGCGCTGTCGAGTTTCGACCGCCTGTTCGCCACCCAGGCGGAGCAGTATGAGCGCGCCACGGGGAGACGGCCGGAGTCGGCCGAGGACAAGGCGCTCGCCTCCTGGTTTTTCCGCAACACCCACTACGCCCACGGCGAGGAGGGCCGGGAGGACCTCTGGGGCGAGGGCTTCAGCAACGATGCGAAAACGACGACGCGCGAGTACTGGACCGGGCTGTTCGCCCACGGCTTTGGGCTCTGCGGCACGACCCATGCGCAGTGGACCGCCGAGCTCGACGCCCTGCTTGGCCCGGGGCGGTCGCGGGTCACCGGCACACGCGGCCACAACGCCTTTGAGGTCTTTCTGAACGGCGGTCCCTATGGCGGCGAGGGCCGCTGGGCCCTGCTCGATCACGATCTGTCGACGGTCATCTTCGACCCGCAGGGCGGCGGGTTGCTTGGCTTGGACGAGATCTACAAGGACTGGAAGACCCTTTCGACGCGCGTGCCGGGTGCACCGCACCAGCGCGGCTGGCTGGTCTGCGGCCTGCATCCCGGCGACGGTGCCTCCTACGCGGCCTATCAGACGATCGAGTACCGCGCCGGGTATGCCGGGCCGCCGCCGATCGTGCACCTGCGCCAGGGCGAAACCCTGCGCCGCTGGTTTGAGCCGGGCTTGGAGGATGGACGCACCTTTGTTTTCTGGGGCCGGAATTACAGGACCGGCGGGGTGCCCGGACTGGAGCGCTCGCGCACCTGGGTGAACCAGCCCGAGGCCATGCACGGCACGACCAAGGGCACCGACCACGTCAACGGCCAGGCGCGTTATGGCAACGCGGTCTATGAATGGCGACCCGACTTCGCCGGTGGCGGCTACCGGGAGGGCGTGACCGATGAGGGGCCCGGCCACGTGACGCTGGAGTTTTTCACCCCCTACGTCATCGGTGCGACGCCGCCCGATGACTCGCCCTGGGGTGTCTACCAGCCGGGCGGCAAAAACGGCCTGGTCCTGCGCGGCCGCGCGCGCGGGCCGGTGGCGGTGTCGGTCAACGGCGGCGCCACCTGGCAGGAAGCGGGCGAGTTCCGCGACGGCCTGGACCTGACCGACTTCGTCAAGGGACGGCGTCAGTACCACCTGCGCCTCGGCGCGGGCGCGGCGGCCCTGGCCGACAGCGGGCTGGTCATCCGCACGGTCTGCCAGGCCAATCCGGCGATGTTTCCCCGCCTCAAGGACGGTGGCACGCAAATCACCCTCGGGGTGGGCGGGCGCGGCCTGGTCAGCTTTGGACCGGGCAAGGCGCAGGCCTCACCGCGCCTCGTTGAGGGCGCTTTCGACACGCCGCGCGTCACCCTGGAACTGCAAACGCCGCGCGGCCTGCCAGCGGTCGCCCTGCACGCTGCCGCCCACGTGGCTTCCAGCAATCCGCCCGACCCGGCGGTGCGCTACCAGATCGAGTTTTCGACCGATGGCGGTGCCAGCTGGCGGTCGCTGCTCAAGGACGGCAACCTCGAACGCCGTGGCATGGAGCCCGGCGATTTCTGGTCGCAATCCCTCTGGGCCGCCGGCACCGACCTGCCGGAGGGCACGGGCAACACCGTGCGCGTGCGCTTTCACAACAGCGGCGGCAAACGTTGGCTGCGCGCCGAGGGCCACCTGCTCTATCCCGTGGCCGGCCGCCGCGCCCGTGTGGCCTATGCCTGGAGCGATCACGCGGGCACGCACGAGCAGAGTCGCGTGCTCGACGACGGCCAGACCTGGACCCTGCCGACCGGCCAGGACGTGCGCACCCGCTGGGTGGAGCTGGGCGATGGCGGCTGAGGGCGCAGGCGTCGTGGCTGGCCGCGTGCTGGAGATCGGACGGCGCCTGGCAAGGCGGCCTTTGAAATCTGGGATTTGAGTTCTTCCCCGGGCAACACCCCGGCACGGCAGCGCGTTTCATCGGTTGGCTGCCGCAATCCCGGTGGCTTTCGCTCATGATGCTTCGCGCCTGGCTCTGTTGGTTCCTCGGTCTCACGCTGCCGCTGGCGGCGCAGCAGACGTCGCCCGAGACCTTTGAGGTGGTCGGCCACACGGCCTATGTCCAGCCGGCGCCGGGCCGACCGTGGCTCTGGTATGCGCCGACCCTGCGCAGCCTGGCGTTTGGCGAGCGCAAGGGCTACTTCGAGACCTTCCTGAAGGCGGGCATCAGCATCGCCGGCTGCGACCTCGGGGAGGTGCGCGGGGCGCCGGCAAGCACGGCCAAGTTCACGCGCTTTTACGAGGCGATGGTCGCGCGCGGCTATTCGCCCAAGCCGATCCTGCTCGGGCAGAGTCGCGGCGGCCTGATGACCCTGGCCTGGGCGGTGCGACATCCCGACAAGGTGCGGGCCTGGGTGGGCATCTATCCGGTGTGCAACCTGGCGAGTTGGCCGCTGCGCCGCTCCCTGCCGTCGACCCTGGCCGACTACGGCCTGAGCGAAACGGAACTGACCGCGCGCCTGAGCGAGTTCAACCCCATTGACCACCTGCAGGGCCTGCTCCAACAGCAGGTGCCGATGTTCGCCGTGCACGGCGACAGCGATGTCGTCGTGCCCTACGACGACAACACGAAGCTGCTGCAGGAACGCTATCGGGCCGGCGGCGGCCGCATCCAGGTGAAGGTCATCCCCGGCGAAGGCCACAAGGTCGGCCCATCCTTTTTCCAGTGCCCGGAACTTGTGGCGTTCGTGCTGGGGCTCTGACCGGGGGCAGGAGGTTGGCTGCTGGTTTGCAGCAGCAGGGCAGAATTCGGGAGTGAATGCGCTGGCTGCCGATTGCCGGCAGCGCCGCCTTGGGTGGGCGGCATGAACCGCGATCCCGCGCCTCACCCTTGTCGTGAAAGCCAGGTGGAGGGCTTCCGGAAGGGCTTGGCGGATACAGGGAATGCGGTTATGGTTATCAAATGGAAGCACGGCCGGTCATCAACGTGGACGAACGCATCGGCAAGACAGTGGGGCGTCGGCGACCGCCTGCAAAGCCGGCCGGACTGCAGGAGACCCTCAATCAGGCGTTCGCCAGTCAGGGCCATTTTCTCTGTCCGCGGGGTGTTTTCCGCTTCAAAACTCACGAGGAGGCCAATGCATGGAGCCAGAAGATGCTGCATCCCAGGAAGGCGAGCTGAGTTCGCGCGCTCCGACCGAGGAGGATCTGGTCAACCTCTGCCGGGTTCTCAATCAATTGGGTGCCCGATACCTCATCGTTGGTGGGTTTGCTGTGATGTACTCCGGCTATGCACGCACCACCATGGATGTGGATCTCTTGATGTCTGTGGACCCTCAAAATGAAGCAAGGGTCTTTGAAGGTCTGGCAACGCTGCCTGACAAGGCGGTTCTTGAACTGAAGCCGGGTGAGGTCTCCGAGTACACCGTCGTACGCGTGGCGGATGAAATCACCATCGATC
>JAEYYS010000150.1 GCA_023428335.1 Verrucomicrobiota bacterium
TCTCGTGGGCTCGGAGATTTGTATAAGACACAGATGCCATCCTCTTCACCTTTGATGACATCTGGAGCGGCCAGGAGGCCGCCGGCAGTCCCAACGGCATTGTTACAGCGCCCAACCGGATCCGCGCGCTGGTCACCAAGGACTACAAGTACGCTTACTACTTCGACGGCGAAGGCGCGGAAAAGCCGCAGGACGAGTTCTACGACCTGCGCAGCAAGGCCCAGGGCGGCACCGACACGGATCTCGACAACGACCTTGGCGGCTCGACCGGCAAGGCGGTGGAATACACCAACTACTCGCTCTGGGCCGAGCGCCGCCGCCCGGTCAAGCTCGCCACGCGGGAACTTGCCACCAGGTGCCGCCAGATGATGGTCAAGCTCCACCGCGCGGTGCGCAACAAGCTCAAACCGCTGCCTGCCCGCCCCGCCGTACCGCCGCAGGATTTCCGCGTCGAGCTGTTCAACTGGACCAACGAGTACAACCAGCTGGAAAGTGAGTTGCTCATCAGCTGGCTGTCGCGTTCGACCAGCCAGTACCAGCTGCAGTTCTCCCGCGACCAGAAAACCTGGGGCAATGTCGGTGAACCCATGCCCGGCAACAACGGCCCCCTCTGGGTTACCCAACCGGTCACGGGCTTCAAGGTCTTCTACCGCCTGACCTGGGCGCCGCTGCGCCGGCCAAAATCCGTGCAGCCGGTTTCCACGGTCAACGTCTGACGCTCATGGCCGCTCCTGCCGAATCACTGGACGATGAGATCACGCCGCGCCCCTGGCCGCGGCGCGACTTCCTCAAGGTCGCGGCCGGCGCGGGTTCGGCGCTGCCGCTGCAGGGCGCCCTTGGCGTCTGGCCACCGCCTGAGCCGACGGGCGGTCCGCGGCACAATCTCATCGTTTTTCTCACGGATCAGGAGCGTTCGACCCAGTGGTTCCCCGAAGGCTGGGAGGCTGCCAACCGTCCCGCCCTGAGCGAGCTGAAGAACACGGGCGTGACCTTTACCAACGCCTTCTCCAACACGTCGATGTGCACGCCGGCGCGCAACACCCTGTTCACCGGCCTCTATCCCGCCCAGCACCTGTGTCCCGACGTCGTGCAGCAGGTCAACATCGGCACGGTTGCCGACAACCAGCTCGATCCGACCGTGCCCAATCTCGGCACCGTTCTGAAGGCTGCCGGTTACGAGGTCGTGTACAAGGGCAAATGGCATCTCACCGAGGGCACCGTTTTACCCGACGGCAGCAAGGTGGATGACCGGCCGGCACGCTGTGGCTTCGATGGCTGGTATGGGCCGGACATCGGTTCGGATTCGAATCCGGCGCGGTTGTATGGCGGCGGCGCGAACAATCAGGACGCCCGCGTCGTGGAGGGATACGATCCGACCTTCGACGGCGGCAACGGCGGCATCGATCCGGAACTCGAAGCGCAGAGCGCGCTGGCCTACCTGCGCAACAAGCTGGAAAACCCCGGCGACCGGCCCTTCTGCCTGATCGTCTCGCTGGTCAATCCGCACGATGTCATCGGTTATCCGACGTACAGCGGCGATTATCCGGCGGTGACCGCCGTGCCGACCTGGGGCTATGAGCGCAGCATTCTGTCCGGAGACATCAGCCGTGATCCGCCCACCCTGCGCGAGAACCTGCTCGACAATTTCAAGCCGACGACGCAGGCCAAGTACCGGGTCGTCGGTGACCTTGTGCTCGGGCCGCTGCCGGATGTCGCCGATGAGAGCGGCAGCGGCAGCCTCAATTACCTGAACTTTTACGCCAACTGCCTGAAGCTCGTCGACGCCGAGTTCAAAAAGATCCTCGACCTGATTCGTGGCACGACCCTGCGCGACAACTCCTGGATCGTCTACACCTCCGACCACGGCGAACTCGGCCTGTCCCACGGCGGACTGCGCCAGAAGGGCTTCTGCGTCTATGAGGAAACGGTCAAGGTGCCGATGGTCTGGTCCAACCCGCTGGCTTTCCAGTCGGGTGGTGCCGTCTGCCCTGAGCTGGTTTCCCATGTCGACTTCCTGCCCACAGTCTGTTCGATGCTCGGCATCAACCCGCGGCGCTATGCATTCAGCGGGGTCGACTGCAGTTCCCTCATCCGCAATCCCGCCGGACCGCCGGTGCAGGACAGCATCCTGTTCACCTACGACGACATCTACGCCGGGCAGAGTGTCGAGCAGTTCCCCAACGGCATCGTGCCGCCGCCCAACCGTGTGCGGGCGATCCGCGACAAGGAGGCGAAGTACGCCTACTATTTCGATGCCGACGGCGTCGAACTGCCCCAGGCCGAGTTCTATGACCTCCGGCGCAAGGCCGATGGCGGCACGGACACGGACATGGATCACGGCTTCGGCGGCAGCAGCGGCGAGCCGGTGGAGTATCGCAATCTCTCGCTGTGGGCGGAACAACTGCGCCGCCTCAGGGGGCAGCCGGCCCTCGCCACACCCGACCTCGAGAAAAAGCGCCAGCAACTGCAGCGGAAACTGCAGCGGGCGGTTGCCACCAAGCTGCGCCCCCGGCGCACGCGTGCCGCGCAGCCACCCCAGGACCTTCGGGTCGAGGTGCTGAACTGGACCAATGATCATGGCCAGCTCGAAAGCGAATTGCTCATCACCTGGCTGTCCCGCGACACCACCCAGTATCAACTGCAGTCGTCACGCGATCAGAAAACCTGGGTCAATGTCGGTGAACCGCTCACCGGCAACAACGGTCCCATGCTGCTCACCCAGCCGGCAACCGGCTTCAAGGTGTTCTACCGTCTGACTTGGCGGACCAACCCTGCGCCGACCCGGATTCCGGAGCCGAAAAAATTCCTCAAAGTCTGAAACTGCCAGCCGGCACTCCGTCCCTCTCATGAAGCAAGTCCTCCTCACCCTCCTGCTCGCTGCAGCCCTCGTTCCGAACGCGGTTGCACAAAAGTTCCGCGTCGCGCAACCCGCTGTGGGCAGCCAATACGTGCTCGCGCCCGCCGGCAGCACGGTCATTGTTGCCCCGCAGTTTCAACGGCCCAGCGTCGGCACCTTCCGGGTCACCGGCGTGACCCCCGATGGCGACACGGCAACCCTCACCTTGGCAGGCCGCCCTCCGCTCGACAGCTATGGCGCCCCTCTTTTGGACGATCAGTACAAGCCCGCGGCCGACACCTACTATGCCTTTGTCACCGCCGGTGACTGGACCGGCCTCTACTTTACCGTCACGGCCAACACGGCCACGACCTTGGCAATCCACACCGATGGCCTGCCCGGCGGTCGCGCCAGCAGCGTGCGTTCGATTGAGGTGCGGCCGTACTGGAGCCTCGAAACACTGTTCCCGGCCTCGGCCGCCGAAGTCTCCTTCATCCCGACCACGGATCCGGGGGATGTGAAAACCCAGCTCGTGTTGTCACCACTCCTGCTTTCCGGCAATGAACAACCGCAGCAGGTCGGCGAGGCCTATTATTACAGTGGCGTCGACTCCAACTGGGTCAGTGCCGCGGATCCGGACACCGTGGCGGGCAAGGTGCTGGTCGCTCCCGGCCGGTACCTCTACCTGCAAAACACCAGCGCCGGCAGCTATCCGCTCGATGCCGTCATCGCCGGCAGCGTGTTGACCGCGCCGCTGCGCCAGAACCTGTACACTTCCGCTGAAGAGGACACCGTCACCTGCTTCGCCCTGGCACGTTCGTCCGACTACAAGCTTTCGCAGATCGGGCTGACCGACGCCAATTTCACCCCCAGCCTGAGCCAGTCGCCCCTGGGGCGCAACGACCTGCTCATCGTCGATGACGGGTTCGGAGGTGTGGGCGCCGTTTATTACCGCTATCAGAAAAAGTGGTATGCGACCAACAGTGCCCTGCCGGTCGATCCTGTCCTGCCGGCGGGCACGGCCTTTGGCGTGCGCAAGAAGGCCGATTCAGGTCCGTCCAAGGTCTTGGTCAATCGCAACAACCTCTGAAACTGGTGGAGCCAAGGGGATTCGAACCCCTGACCTTCTCATTGCGAACGAGACGCTCTACCAACTGAGCTATGGCCCCAGAACCGCGAACCGGTCGCGGATGAGCCGTCAATATGCGGTCGCCCGGCGCGCCGGCAAGTGCTTTCTGGCGACTCTTGGCGCACCCCTGGCCCGCCTGGGCCGATCGCTTCAGCCGTCGTTTTTGGCATCCAGCATGCCGATCTTGGCCGCGGCAGAAAAGTTGCACGACCCGTGCAACAATGCGCGTTGGCATGAACATGCACCTGCTGCGTTCGCTTTTTCTGCTTCTGCTCTGCCTGCCCGTCGCGGCCCAGGAGGGGGCGACCCTGTTTCAGAATGTCTGCGCCCAGTGCCACGGCGCCAAGGGCGAGGGCCGGGAGGACCTGAAGACGCCGTCGATCGCGGCCCTGCCGTCCTGGTATGTGACCACGCAGTTGAAGAATTTCCACGACGGCCGGCGCGGGGGCGACACGGCGGTGGATCCACAGGGGGCGATGATGGCGGCGATTGCCAAGGCGCTGAAGGAACCGCAGATCGCGGCGCTGGCCGGGCATGTGGAGAAGTTGCCGCTGGTGCCGCCGAAGGAGCGCGGTCTCGAGGGCGCCGACATCACCGCCGGCCAGGAGCTGTTTTACGAGCGCTGCATGGAGTGCCACCGCTACAATGCCTCGGGGGAAATGGCCTTTGGCAGCCCGCCGCTGGTGGGTCGCCAGGGCTGGTACCTGCTGGCCCAACTGAAGAAGTTCAAGAACCTGCACCGCGGCGCCGCCAAGGGCGATGAAAAGGGCGCGAAGATGGTCGAGATGGCGACCAAGTTCATCGACGACGAGCAGGCCATGCGCAACGTGGTCGGCTACATTTTGACCCTCAACCCCCCGTGACAGCGCGCGGCGGCGGTGTAGGCTGACGTCATGCGCATCCTCGACTGCGACCCCCGCCACCTGGAGGCGATTCGCGCCATCTTCAACGAGGCCATCGTCGAGACGACGGCCCTGTACGAGTATCAACCGCGCTCGGCGGAGACCGTGGCGGCCTGGCATGCGGCGAAGCGCGCGGCCGGGTTGCCGCTGCTCGTGGCCGAGGATGACGACGGCGCCCTGCTCGGTTTTGCCACCTATGGGCCCTTCCGCGCCTTCCCGGCCTACAAGTACACGGTCGAACACTCGGTCTATGTGGATGCCCGCCAGCGCGGTCGCGGCATCGGCCGGCAACTGCTCGCGGCCCTGATCGAAGTGGCCCAGGCGCAGGGCTGCCATTGCCTGGTCGGGGTCATTGACGCTCAGAACGCCGGCAGCATTGCCCTGCACGAAAAACTCGGCTTTGCCCACGGCGGCGGCCTGCGCCAGGCGGGTTTCAAGTTCGGTCGCTGGCTGGACCTGGCCTTTTACCAGCTGCTGCTGCCAACGCCGGCGCAACCGGTCGACGGCTGAGCGGGGGCAGGGGCTGGCTTGCGCGGCGGCGTTTTCCTTGCGTCTGACCAAGGCTCATGGCATGGGCCGTGCTGGGCATCGCCCCCTGCAAGAACCCCTGCAGGGCTGGCGTTGCCTCCTTTTGACATGAATCGTCGTCGTTTTCTCCTCCGTTCCCTGGGCGCCACCCTGGCGCTGCCCGGCCTGTCCTCGCTCACCGCCAAGACCGTCGGCGGCAGCACCGCCCTGCAGGCGGCCAAGGGGGCCGGCATCGGCGCCCGCCGCTTTGTCGCGATCGGCAACCTGCTCGGCTTCCAGACCAAGCAGCTGTTCCCGGCGACGAACGGTCGCGCCTATGAGAAGACGGCGCTGCTGGAACCGCTCTGGGACAATCGCGAGTTGATGACCGTCTTCCGCGGCCTCGATCACGGCGTCAAGGGCGGCCACTTCGCGGTGCATTCCTTCCTCTCCGGCGTGCTCAACTCCGAGGCGCAGAACCGCGCCGACGGCAATGTCTCGCTCGACCAGTTCCTCGCCGAGGAGATCGGCCATCAGACCCGGTTCTCCTCGCTCACCGTCGGTTCCGAGGGCGGCATCCACGGCGGCTGCCAGCTCGCCTGGACGAAGTCCGGCGTGCGCGTGCCGCCGATCACCAATCCGGCCGAGCTGTTTGAAAAACTCTTCATTGGCGACTCCGAGGAGCGGCGCGTGCGCCGCGAGCAGGAAAACCGTGTGCAGGCCTCCATCCTCGATTCGGTGCGCGAGGAGGCCAAGCGCCTCTCCCGCCAGGTCAACCAGGAGGACAAGGACAAGCTCGACGAGTACTTCACCTCGGTGCGCGATGTCGAAAAGCGTCTTGAACTGCGCCAGCGCTGGACCCATCACCCGAAGCCTGCGGCGCCCTTCGACAAGCCGGCCAACCGCAACGCGGTCGACGATCTGCCGCTGTTGTACGAACTCATCGCGCTGGCCCTGCAGACCGACAGCACCCGCATCGCCACCTTGGAGATCGGCGGCGATTTCCTGCCGCAGCATCTCGGCATCAAAAAGGATTACCACGGCCTCTCCCACCACGGCAACGACGCCGAGGCCATCGCCCACCTGGTCACCCTCGAGCGCTATCAGATCGAGCAGTACAGCAAGTTCGTCGGTCGCCTCGCGCAGATCAAGGACGGCGAGGGTTCGCTGCTCGACTCCACCACGGTGCTGTTTGGCAGTGGCATGGGCGACGCCAATTCGCACAAGAACTCCGACCTGCCGATCTTCCTCGCGGGCGGCGGCTACAAGCATGGCGCCTTCCGCGAAGTCACGCGCGAGGTCAATCACAAGGTGCCGCTCTGCAACCTCTTCGTCGACATCGCCCAGAAGATGGGCGTCGAGACGGACGCGTTTGGCAGCAGCACGGGGCGTTTTTCCTGAAGCCCTGGCCTTGAACCGCGGATGTGACGCTGATCAGACGCTGATCCCAGCATTCAGATCAGCCGTCTCTCATCAGCGGTCGCAAAGAACCGCCCTCACGTTCAACGGCTTTGAATTCCAAGCACCTCCTCCAAAACCTGCTCCTCACGTCCGCAGTCTTTGCGGTCACCCCCCTTCGAGCCGCCGACACGCCGGCGAAGGTCGTGGAGCAGTTCCTGGGTCGCTACTGCTTGGAATGCCATGACACCGACGTCCAGAAGGGCGATCGTGCCTTCGACACCTTCACGCTGCCGCTGAAGGCCCTGCCCGAGGTGATCGACGCGCGTGACATCATCGACCAGCTGACGCTGCGTGAGATGCCGCCGAAGAAGTCCGACCAGCCCACGGATGAGGAGCGCCTCGCGGTGATCCGCGCCCTGCGCGACGGCACCGCGGCCGCGCAGGCCTCGCTGCAGAGTTCCGGGTCGCGCACGGTCCTGCGCCGGCTCTCCAACCGCGAGTATGAAAACACCCTCGCCGCCCTGTTTGGCCGCCGCGTCGACACGCTCGGCCTGACCGCCGATTTCCCCAAGGAAAAGACCACCCGTCACCTCGACACGATTGGCCAGTCGCTGGTGACTTCCGGCTTTCTGGTCGACCAGTATTTCCTGGCCGCGAATCGTCTTATCGAAACCCGACTCGGCAAGCCGGTCACCGAGCCGCAGACCTGGCGGTTCAACAGTCATTTTGTCCAGTACGAGGAACTGCAGGGCTCGCACAAAAACGCCTTCAACTACCGCTACCTCAACCTGTACGAACAGCCGAACACCGACACCCGCCAGGGCGGCTACGGTCATATCGAGGACTTCAAGCAGGGCGTGCCGGTCTCTGGCCTGTACGACATCGAGGTCGAGGCGGCGGCCCTGCATCGCGACACCCACTACGATCCCGCCATCTTTGGCATCGACTTCTCCGAACCCTTCATCCTCGGCGTCGTGCCCGGCGATGTCACCAAGGGCCACATCCATTACCCGCAGGCGATCGAGCCGCTGCTCGCCAGCAGCGTTGTGCCCGACAACGAACCGGCCCGGCTGAAGTTCCGCGTCTGGCTCGAGGCTGGCCAGACCCCGCGCTTCATCTTCCCGAACGGTCCCTATGAATCGCGCGCCTCCGTGTTGGCCATCAACCGGCGCTACAAGGACGAGTTCAAATCGCCGGTCGGCACCTCGGGCGTCGGCCGCGCCCACATCCTCAAGGAAGGCAAGCTGCCGCACATCCGCATCAGTGAGATCGTCATCCAAGGCCCGGTAGTCGAGCCGGCCGGGGGCGCCGAGGAGGTCGCTGTCTTCGGCAAGGACGGTTTCCAGCCGGAGCATGCCCTCGACCAACTCTTCGCCTTCGCCGCGAAAGCCTACCGTCGCCCGCTCACCGAGCTGGATCGCAAACCGATCCGTGCGCTGTACGACAAGCGGCTCGCCGAAAAAGCCGCCCCGCGCCAGGCGGCGCTCGACGCGGTGAAGCTCATTCTTTGCTCGCCCTCCTTCCTGTACCTGAGCGAGATCACCGAGGAGGGCGACGAGCGTCTGAAGCCCCACGACCTCGCCACCCGCCTCGCCTACGCCCTCTGGGCCACGCCGCCCGACGAGGCCCTGCGCGCCGTCGCAGACTCCGGCAAGCTCACCGAGGATGCGGAACTGAAAAAGCAGATCGACCGCCTGCTCGCCGACGAACGCGTCAGCGGTTTCCTCCACGGCTTTCTCGACAGCTGGCTGAACC
>JAEYYS010000257.1 GCA_023428335.1 Verrucomicrobiota bacterium
TTACGGAACTCGACCGGCCCGCCCTCGGATTCGAGGGCGAGGTAGCCCTTGCGGTAGTTGCAGTTGTCGCCACCGCTGACGACCTTGCCGTTCACGGCGAGGGTGATGCGGCCGTTGTTGGCCTCGATGCGGTAATGGTTCCAGTCCGGGCTCGGCCGGCTGCGCTCCTCGGAGGGAAAGCTGCGCATGCCGTTGTGCTCGCCGTGCGGTTCCATGGTGGCGCCGTGGATCGGGAAAATGTCGCCGTGGGTGGTGAACCACTTCGGCTTCTTCGGGTCGGCCTTCTTCTGGTAGCCGTTGTCCAGCACCTGCACCTCGATGCCGCGCAGGAAGGGCACACCGGGGGCGTTGACCGGGCTGCCCCAGACGAAGACGCCGGAGTTGCCGGCCTCGCTGAGGTGGCGCCACTCGATCTCGAGGATGAAGTTTTCATACTGGCGCTCCGTGCGCAGGGCGCCGATCGGTTTGCCGGTGCAGGAGACGACGCCGTCCTGGATGGTCCAGGTTTCCGGGGCGCAGTTGACGTTCACCCAGCCCTCGAAGTCGTTGGCATTGAACAGCGGCTTGAAGCCGGCATTGGGGTCCGGCTGACAGGCGGCGAGCAGGGCAAGGCAGGCGGCGGCGAGGGCGGTTCTCATGGGCGGGAAAGTACGGTCGGACTCCCTGCCATCCTTCGCCCGGCCTGGCAAGGAAAGGCGCCCCGGCTTTTTTGTTGGCCCATGGCCAAGTTTTTCGCTGCGGCCCAAGGATAGCCGGAGCCCGGCCGCGCCGTTGTTAAGAGCGATGGACCCCCTGTTCGAACATCATCTCCAGCAGACCCGGCGGCAGTTTTTCGGTCGCATGGGCCTGCGTGCGGGCAGCATTGCCCTGGCGTCGATGCTGGGCCGCGACTTTGCCGCCGGCGCGCCCGCCACCGCCGCGGTGCATCCGCCGCTGCCGGGCTTGCCGCATTTTGCGCCGAAGGCGAAGCGTCTCATCTACCTGCACATGAATGGCGCGCCGTCCCAGCTCGACCTCTGGGACCACAAGCCGCAGTTGCGTGAGCACTACGACAAGGACCTGCCCGAGAGCATCCGCCAGGGCCAGCGCATCACGACGATGACCAGCGGCCAGGCGCGCCTGCCGGTGGCGCCGTCGATGTTCGAGTTCAAGCCGCACGGCCAGAGCGGCACGTGGGTGAGCGAGCTGATGCCGCACACCGCCAAAATCGTCGACGAGATTGCCCTGATCAAATCCGTCCACACCAGCGCCATCAACCATGATCCGGCCTGTACTTTTGTCATGACCGGCAGCGAGGTGCCCGGCAAGGCCAGTCTCGGTTCCTGGCTGGCCTACGGTCTGGGCAGTGAGAGCAACGACCTGCCGGCCTTTGTGGTCTTCACCCCGAGTTTCCCCAAGGAGAGTCAGGCCCAGGCGTTGTTTACCCGCATGTGGAGCAGCGGTTTCCTGCCCACCCAGTACACCGGCGTGGCGCTGCGCGGCCAGGGCGATCCCGTGCTGTATGTGAAGAATCCGCCGGGCGTGGCACCGGGCGACCGCCGGGCGATGCTCGACGCGCTCAACCGGCTCAATGAGATCAACCACAGCCGCATCGGCGATCCCGACATTCGCACGCGCATCGCCAACTACGAGATGGCCTTCCGCATGCAGAGCAGCGTGCCGGAGCTGACCGATTTGAAGGGCGAGAGCAAGGCCACCCTGGAGATGTATGGCGAGGACGTGCATCGTCCAGGCAGCTACGCCCACAGCGCCATCCTGGCGCGCCGGCTCATTGAGCGCGGCACCCGCGTCGTGCAGATCCTGCACCGTGGCTGGGACCAGCACAACAACCTGCCGCGGCTGCTGCGCGGCCAGATCAAGGACACCGACCAGGCCACGGCGGCGCTGGTCATGGACCTCAAGCAGCGCGGCCTGCTGCAGGACACGCTTGTGGTCTGGGGCGGCGAGTTCGGTCGCACGGTCTATTCCCAGGGCACGCTCACCAAGGACAACTACGGTCGCGACCATCACCCGCGCAACTTCTGCATGTGGATGGCCGGCGGCGGCGTCCGCGGTGGCATGGTGCACGGCGAGACCGACGACTTCAGTTACAACATCGTCAGGGATCCGGTGCACATCAACGACCTCAATGCCACGATCCTGCACCTGATGGGCATCGACCACGAGCGCTTCAGCTTCAAGTTCCAGGGGCTCGACCAGCGTCTGACCGGGGTGGAACCGCATCACCCGGTGAAGGCGGTGCTGGCCTGATGGGTGTTCCTGCTAACGTTTTTTGTTAGGTGATGGATGTTCCGCGCTTGCCGGCGCGGGTTTCCCGCGCGACACTTCCGTCTGCCATGGCCGAGTCCTCTTCCCGACCGATGCCGCCCGCGGCCGAAGACGGCGCCCCCAGGGGCCGGCGTCGGGCCTGTTGGGCCGGTGGCCTGGCGGTTGTGGCCGGGTTGCTGGTCCTGCTCGGCTGGACGGCCGACTGGCAGCTGCTGCGCCGGTTGGTGCCGGATGCCGTCTCGATGAATCCGCTGACCGCAGTGTGTTTCATCCTGGGCGGGCTGGCCTTGATCGGGCGCAACGGCGCGCGCGCGGCAGTTTTGCACCGGCCCGCCGGGCTGGCCGCCGCGCTGGTGGCGGCCGTGGGTCTGGGCAAGCTGCTTGCCTACGCGGTGGGTTTGCCGTTCGCGCCCGACCAATGGCTGTTTCGCGCGCGGCTGGCCGAGGATTTGCCGGGGGTAGCCAACCAGATTGCGCCGAACACGGCGCTCAATTTTGTCCTGCTCGGGGCGGCCCTGCTGCTGCCGGTTCATCGGGGGCGCTTTCTGCGCAGCGTACGTGAGCTGGCGCTGCTGGCGGTGCTGCTTTCCGCCCTGCTCGCCGTCATCGGCTACGCCTACCGCGTGCATTGGCTGTACGGCGTCGACATCTTCATCCCGATGGCGCTGCCGACCGCCCTGCTGTTCGCCCTGCTGGCGGGCGGTACCCTCGGCGAGCGGCCCGAGCATGGCGGTCTGGCCGCCCTGCTGGCCAGTCGCGGTCCCGGCGGACTGCTGCTGCGCCGGTTGATGCCGGCCTTCGGGCTGGTTTTCTTCGCGCTCGGCTGGCTGCGTCTCGCGGGCGAGCGCCGGGGTCTGTACGACGCCGACATGGGAACGACGCTGTACACCTTTTTCAGCATCCTGCTGCTGGGCGGGTTGATCTGGTGGAGTGCGCGCTCCCTGCAGCTTGCCGATCGGCGTCGGGCGAGCACGGAGGCGGACTTGGAGCGCTTTTTTGAACTCTCGCTCGACCTTCTTGGCATTGCCGACCTGAACGGCCACTGGCGGCGCGTCAACCCGGCCTTCAGCGACCTGCTCGGCCACGATCGCGAAACCTTCCTGGCGACGCCGTTTCTCGACATGGTGCATCCAGACGACCGCGCCGCCACCGTGGCGGAGGTGGAAAAGCTTGGGCGTGGCGAGCCGACCCTGCATTTCACCAACCGCTACCGTCATCGCGACGGCTCCTGGCACTGGATCGCCTGGAAGTGCAGCCCGTTCCCGGCGGAAGGCCTGCTGTATGCCTCGGGCCGGGATGTGACGCGCGCCAAGGCGGCTGCCGAGGAGACCCGGCGCATGAACGAGGAGCTGCTGAAAAAGACGGTGCAGCTGGAGGCCGCCAACAAGGAGCTGGAGTCGTTCAGCTACTCCGTCTCCCACGACCTGCGCGCGCCGCTGCGCGGCATTGCCGGCTTCGCGCTCGCCCTGGAGGATCATGCCGCCGAAGTGCTCGACGACACCGCCCGCAGCCACTTGCGGCGCGTGCGCAGCGCCGCTGACCGCATGAGCGATCTGATCGACGACTTGCTCAAGCTGTCGCGCCTGACGCGCGCGGAGATGCGGCTGGAGACGGTCGACCTCAGCGCCCTGGCCGAGGCGGTGCTGGCCGTGCTGCGCGAGCGTGAGCCCGAGCGCCGCGTCGGCACGCAGGTGGCGCCCGGACTGGTCGTGCGCGGCGATCCCGCCCTGCTGCGCATTCTGCTGGAAAACCTGCTCGGCAACGCCTGGAAATTCACCAGTCGCAATGCCGCTTCCGAGATCGAGGTCGGCCAGGAGGTCGCCGAGGACGGCACGCCGGCCTTTTACGTGCGCGACAATGGTGTTGGCTTCGACATGCGCTATGTGCACAAGCTCTTCAGTCCCTTCCAGCGCCTGCATGCCCAGGCCGATTTCCCCGGCACCGGCATCGGCCTGGCCATCGTCCAGCGCGTCGCCGCCCGGCACGGCGGCCGTGTCTGGGCCGAGGCGCGCCCGAGCGGTGGCGCCTGCTTCCGCTTCCAACTCTGATCCACCCACCCTGCCATGAAGTCGAAAATCATCCTGCTCGTCGAGGACAACCCGGACGATGTTGATCTCACCCTGCTCGCCTTCAAAAAGAACAACATCCTCAACGAGGTCGTCGTTGCGCACGACGGTGAGGAGGCGCTCGAACTGCTCTATGGCGACGCCCCGAACGCCTTTCCCCAGCGCGGTGTCACGCCGGCGCTCATCCTGCTCGACCTCAACATGCCCAAGGTCAACGGCATCGAGGTGCTGCAGCGCGTGCGCTCGTCGCCGGACACCCGCCTACTGCCGGTCGTTGTGCTGACCTCCTCGAAGGAGGAGCGCGACCTGCTCGAAAGTTATTCGTTGGGCTGCAACAGCTACATCCGCAAGCCGGTCGATTTCGGCCAGTTCGTCGAGGCGACGCGCCAGCTCGGTTTCTACTGGTTGCTGCTCAACGAACCGCCGCCCCCGGCGCGCTGAGCCGCGCTTGCCGGTCGCGCCAGCCGACTCCATGGTGCCAGCCATGGCCGCCTTCCTCCTCCGCCGACTCATCAGCAGCCTGCTGGTGCTGTTCTGCGCGGTGTCGCTCACCTTCCTGCTCACCCGCTCGCTGCCGGGCGGGCCCTTCGACCGGGAGAAGCTGGCCTCGGCCCAGGTGCAGGAGGCGCTGCTCGCCAAGTACAAGCTCAATGGCAGTCTCTGGCAGCAGTACACCGCCTACCTCGGCGACCTTGCGCGCGGCGACCTGCGCGTGTCCTTCAAGTACCGCGACTGGACCGTGGCGGAAATCCTCGCGCAAAAGCTGCCGGTGTCGCTGCAGCTTGGCGCGGTCGCCTTCCTCATCGCCAGCCTGCTCGGCGTCTGCATCGGCGCTCTGGCGGCCCTGCGCCGCGACACACCGGTCGACTGGCTGGCCATGGCCGGCGCCCTGCTCGCCGTGTCGCTGCCCTCCTTCATCACCGGTCCGGCGCTGATCGCCGTGTTCGCCCTCTGGCTCGGCTGGCTGCCGGTCGGCGGCTGGGGCGATCCCGCCCAGGTGATCCTGCCCGCGCTCTGTCTGGCGGCACCTTACACCGCCTACGTGGCGCGACTGATGCGCAACAGCCTGCTTGATGTGCTGAAGAGCGATTTTCTGCGCACCGCCCGAGCCAAGGGCCTGTCGGACGCGCGCGCGCTGGTCCGTCACGCGATGAAGCCGGCCCTGCTGCCGGTGGTCACCTTTCTCGGCCCGCTGGCGGCGCACCTGCTGACCGGCTCGATGGTGGTCGAGAGCGTTTTCAACATCTCCGGTGCCGGCGGCCTGTTCGTCAACGCCATCCAGAACCGCGACGCCTTCCTGCTCTGCGGCGCGGTCGTCGTGTACTGCACCCTGCTGGTTTTCTTCAACCTCGTCGTCGACCTGCTCTACCGCGTGCTCGACAAGCGCATCCAACTGCATGCCTGAAGCCTCCGCCAGCCACGCCGTTGCCCGCCGTCCCGACGGCTGGTCGCGCGTGCGTCGCAACCGTCCGGCGATGCTGTCGCTGGCCTTACTCGCCCTTGTGGTCGCACTCGCCCTGGTCGTGCCACCGCTGCTGCCCGATCATCTCAAGGGCAC
>JAEYYS010000270.1 GCA_023428335.1 Verrucomicrobiota bacterium
CGGCAACACCGTCATCGTCGGTGTCCTTGAGACGCCAGAGATCGGGCGCAATCGTCGCATACACCCAGCCGTCATGACAGAGGATGCCCGCAGCGATGCCGGTGACCTCGGTGTTAAAACCCTCGGCAAAGACCGTCATCTTGTCGGCGGTGCCGTCGCCATCCGTGTCGCGCAGTTGGTAGATGCGCTCGCTGTGCACGGTGAGATCGCGCCAGTCGATGCTGCCGTCCTGGTTGTGATCCTTGAGACCGCCGCGCGGCTGGCGCAGCTTGCCGGGAGCGAGCTCGCGCTGCAGGAAGGCGCGTTTTTCTTCGACGCTGGTCAGGCCCACATCATCGGGGATCCACATTGGATGCTCGCGAATGTCGAGGTCGGCCACCTTGCGGCGGGTGGTGGCGGCGACATAGACACGGCCGGCCTCATCGACCGCACAGGCCACCGGATCGGGCACGTTGAGGCTGCCCGACCAGCGGTGCAGCGCGACTTCGGCAGCCTGGCCTTGCGCCAGCAGGACCAACAGCAGCAGGAGACGGGAGGGACGCATGCCCATGAGTGCCCGCCCCAAGGCCCGGAGTCAAGGAAACAGCGCTCAGGCCTGGACTCGTAAAATCGCCTCGGCGACGCGCATGCCATCCGCCGCTGCCGAGATGATGCCGCCCGCATAACCGGCGCCCTCGCCGGCCGGATAAAAATTCGCCATGCCGGTACAGACCAGCGTCTCCGGATCGCGCGGGATGCGCACCGGCGCCGAACTGCGGGTTTCTGCAGCCGTGAGCACCGCGTCCTCGAGCAGGAAGCCGGGCAGCTTGCGCGCGATCAGCGGCACGGCCTGACGCAGGGTCTCAATCACCGGCCCGGGCAGGCATTCGCGCAGGTCGGTCCAGACCACCCCAGGCTCATACGACGGCAGCACCGAGCCGCCCGAGGTGGAGGCACGCCCCGCCAGGAAGTCGCCCAGCACCTGGGCCGGCGCGCGGTAGTCGCCACCGCCGAGCCGGAAGGCGGCGCGCTCGATGTCGCGCTGAAACTCCACCCCGGCGAGCGGATGCGCCGCGCCGTAGTCGTCGGGACCGACCTCGACCATGAAGCCGCTGTTGGCATTCGCCTCCGCTCGGGCATAGCTGCTCATGCCGTTGGTGACCACCATGCCCGCCTCCGAGGTGGCGGCGACAACGAGTCCGCCGGGACACATGCAGAAGCTGTAGGCACTGCGACCGGTGCCGGTGTGGGCGACGAACTTGTAGGGCGCCGAGCCCAGGCGCTTGTCGCCGGCCCAGCGACCATACAGCAGGCGGTCAATGTGTGCCTGCGGGTGCTCGATGCGCACGCCAACCGAGAACGGCTTCGGCTCCATGGGCAGGCCATGGCGGTGCAGCATGGCAAAGGTGTCTCGACTGCTGTGACCGACGGCAAAGACGACGGGGGCGCCTTCGAGCACCGAGCCGTCGGCCAGCACAACCGCGCGGACGGCGCCATTTTCGACCACGAGGTCGGCGACGCGGGCACTGAAGCGCACCTCGCCGCCGAGAGCGATGATTTCCTCGCGCACATGGCGCACCACGCGGATCAGGCGGTCGGTGCCGATGTGCGGTCGCGCCTTGACCAGGATGTCCTCGGGGGCGCCAGCCGTCACCATCTCGCGCAGCAGCCAGGGAATGCGGTGCTCGCGATCGCGGATCTGGGTGTACAGCTTGCCGTCGGAAAAGGTGCCGGCACCGCCCTCGCCAAACTGGACGTTCGACTCGGGATTGAAATCCCAGCCGCGGCGCCAGAAGCCGGTGACATCGCGCGCGCGGTCGCCGGCGCTCTTGCCGCGCTCCAGCAGCACCGGCTTCAACCCGGCGCGGGCGAGCAGCAGGCCGCAGAACAGGCCGCAGGGGCCGGTGCCGACAATGACGGGCCGCTGCGTCGTGTCATGGCGGGCGGACGTCAGGCCCTCAAGCTCGCGGTAGGTCTCGTCGGGGGCCGGCCCCACCGGGCAGCCGGATTGCAGGCGCTTCAGCACGCCCGCCTCGTCGTCGAGCCCGACCGTCAGCGTGTAGCTGAAGGCGACATGGCCGCGACGGGCATCGATGGCGCGTTGCTTGACCTGCATGCCGCGCAGGGCGGCCTCGGCGACGCCGAGGCGGGCGCAGACGGCGGCACGCAACTGGGCGTCGCTGTGGTCGACCGGCAACGAAAGCTGGGAAATCTGCAGCATGGGGCGCCTTTGTTCGCTCAAAGGCGGCCTGCATGCAAGTGCCTCACAGGCTGCCGTGAATGCGGGCCAGGGCGAGCAGCATGTAGCTGGTCGTCAGCACACGATCGCTCTCCATCCAGCGGCCGGTGCTGTTGGCCCAGGAGCCATCCTCACGCTGCAGGTTGAGCAGCTTGGCGGCAAGGTCGGCGCGCCAGTCGATGACCCGGCCATCCTTGGTCTTGAGGAAATCGACCCCGGCAATGGCCAGGCCCTTGGCCATGGTGTGGTAGTAGTAGTAGAGCCCCTCGCCGCCGAGGCCGGGGTTTTCGTCGAGGGTGTAATTCTCGCTCAGCCAGTCGATCACCGCCTGCACCCGCGGATCGCCCTTGTCGAGGCCGGCATAGATGAAGCTGAGCAGGCCGGCGTAGCTGATGCTGCCGTAGCTGCGCAGGGCAGTGCGACCGTCCGGCGTTTTGGTCTCGCCACCGCGGGTCTCGCCGGGACTGTAGATGAAACCGCCGCGATCCTTGGCATCGGTGCTCACCCAACTGGCCTTGTTGCTCTCCGGCCGGTTCTGACAGTTCTGGATGAACTGGATGGCCGCCGCATAGTTGAGCTGCGGCTCGTTCTTGCCGGCATCGCCCTTGTCGGCGAGCAGCGACTCGGCGTAGTAGAGTGCCTCCAAGGCAAAGTGCGTGTTGGAAAGGTCGGCATGGGCCGGAATGCCGGGCTTGGGCGTGCCGTAGCCGACCCCGCCATCGAAGGGGTTGTCGGTCTTGCCCGGCTCATCGAAGTCGTTCTGCTGACCGACGATGAAACGGCGCGCAGCCAGCATGACCTGCTCGTTCTCAAGCTTGGGATGCAGCAGCAGGGCCATCAGGGCGAGCGAGGTGTTGTAGTTGGCGCGCGCCTTGACGTAGATGCCGCCGTCGGGCTGGACGTTCTTGAGCAGGAAGGCGATCCCCTTCTCCGCCTCGGCTGGTGCTGCGTCGCCGGGCTGGCGCTCGGGGTGCAGCAGGAAACTGGCGGCCGCCAGGCCGGTGAAGGCCACGGGTTCGGCATCGCCCCACTGGCCGGTGGCGGCGTTCTGCTGCGCGCGCAGGAAGGCGAGCCCGCGATCGTAGGCGAGGCGGATCTCCTGCTTGAGCGACTCGTGGCGGGCCGGCTGGGTGGCAGCCTGGGAAAGGGCGAACTG
>JAEYYS010000308.1 GCA_023428335.1 Verrucomicrobiota bacterium
ACCAGCGATGGTAATTGACCCAGAAAGCGCAGTCGCAATGGCCGTCGGTGGCGCGGTCCACTGCCATGCGCTCGATGCTGCCGCTCTGGCAGACCGGCACGACCACCTTGACGCGTTCGTCGGCCGCGCCCAGGAACCAGGACATGGCACCGCCACCGCTGAGGCCGGTGACACCCAACTTGTCGGCATCGACGTCGTCGCGACTCTCTAGATAATCGAGCGCGCGCATGGCATTCCAGACCTCGGTGCCGGCCGGCGTGTAACCGCGGCTGGGCCAGTCCCAACGATCGGAGCGATAGGTGCCGTGGTGCATGCCCTGGCTTTCGCCAAGCTGCACCGGATCGAGCACCAGCGCCACGTAACCATGCTGACCGAACCAGCGCGGGTTGGCCTGGTAGGTCGGATTGACCTTGCCCTTCGTGTGACCGCAAAGGTAGAGCACGGCCGGCAGCCGACCCGTGATCTTCGCCGGCCGGTACAGGTTGCCAACCACATGGGCTCCGGGCAGGCTCTGGAAGTGGATCTTCTCCACCACGTAATCGCCGCGCTCCAGCACCCCGGTCACGGTCGCCTGCAGGGGCGTGCGCTCCGGCAGGGGCGACAACCCCAGCATCTCCAGCCACTGCCCGCGCCGCTGCGCCAGCGAGGCCTGCCAGGCTTGCGGAGTGAGCGGGCTCGCCAGGGAGGCACCGGACACCGTGCGCCCCTCCTGGCTGACACTGCCAAACAGGGAAAGCCCCTGCCCGGCAGCGGGTAATACGGCGAGGGCGACAAGCAAGAGAACAAGGCGGGCGTGCATGGCGATGGGGGTATACGCCGACGCTGACGGTCAGCCTGCAGGCCAACGAAATTTGTTCGCCCCGCACCCGGGTGCGGGAAACCGTGATGGCGCTGCGTAGATAGAGACTTCATGAAACGCCTCCTGTTCGTCCTCCTGCCCCTGCTGCCACTGTCCGCCGCCGAACCTGTCCGCGAAAACGCGCGCGTTTTCCGCGCCGGTGCCGCCACCAGCAACATCACCCCGCCCCTCGGCATGGAGATCGTTGGCAACTTCGCCCCGCGCCCGATCTCCGCCCATGTGCACGACGAACTGCACGCGCGCTGCCTCGTGCTTGACGACGGCACCACGAAGCTGGCCTTTGTCGTGGCCGACACCATCTCGCTGGCGCGGGAAGTCTGGGATGAGGCGAAGCAGAAGGTCGAGGCCGCCACGGGCATTCCCGCTTCGAACCTGATGTTCTCCGGCACGCACACGCAT
Source organism: Verrucomicrobiota bacterium (assembly GCA_023428335.1). Lineage (GTDB taxonomy): Bacteria > Verrucomicrobiota > Verrucomicrobiia > Verrucomicrobiales > Verrucomicrobiaceae > Prosthecobacter. The sequence continues at coordinate 1,259 of JAEYYS010000308.1, forward strand.
TCCAGCGTGTCGGCGATCCCCCACAAGGACACCTCCCTGGACTACCGCAAGTTCATCATCTCGCGCGTCGTCGATGGCGTCCGCCGCGCGCTCACCAACCTGGAACCGGCGCGCATCGCCTGGGGCAGCGGCCAGGTGCCGCAGCATGTCTTCAACCGTCGCTGGAAACTCAAGGACGGCGTCACCAACACCAACCCCTTCGGCGGCCAGGATCGCGCGGTGATGAACCCGGGCAGCCTGCTGCGCTCGCGCCTCGCCGGTCCGGCCGGCCCCACCAATCCGGAGGTGTACTGCCTGTCGGTCCAGGCCAGCGACGGACGGCAAATCGCCCTCATGGCCAACTACTGGCTGCACTACGTCGGCGGTGTGCCGCGCGAGCATCTGTCGGCGGATTACTTCGGCGAGTTCTGCCGCATCGTGGAGAACAAGCTCGCCACCCCGGGTGAACACCCGCGCGTGGTCGGCCTGCTCGCCAACGGTCCCTGTGGCGACGTCAACAACAACGACTACAGCGGCAAGACACCGGCGGTGAAGCGCGAGCCCTATGAGAAGATTCGCCTCGTCGCCGGCGACCTCGCCGCCGAGGTGCTGCGCGTGCGCGAGACCCTGCAGCATCAGGACTGGGTGCCGCTCAAGGCCGCGGCGACCGAGCTCGAACTCGGTGTGCGTCGCCCCACCCCCGAACAGGTGAGCTGGGCCGAGGCTGTGCTGGCCAAACCCAAGGACGCCACGCCTGCGCACCGCCTGGAACAGCCCTACGCCGAGCGCACCCTCGCCGCACGCGACGCCAAGCCCGACACCGCACGCTGCATCCTGCAGGCCTTCCGCATCGGCGACCTCGGCATCGCCGCCATCCCCTTCGAGGTCTTCACCGAGACCGGCCTGGAGATCAAGGCGAAGAGCCCGTTCAAGAACAGCTTCACCATCGAGCTGGCCAATGGCAGCAACGGCTACCTGCCGACCCCGCCCCAGCACGACCTCGGCGGCTACGAAACCTGGCTCGGCACCAACCGCGTCGAACGCGAAGCCTCCGTCAAGATCACCGCCAAAATCCTCGACCTGCTGCAGCAGGTGCGGTGAGACCGCTCACGATCCTTCGAGACCCAAGCAGGCCTCGCACGGAGCTCACGGAGGCACGGAGGTTCTTCCCATTCCACTCTTCTCCGTGTCCTCCGTGCGAAACCCGCTTCGCGCTCTTCGGTTCGACACCCCACTCACTGCGCCTTCCAATACCAAGCGAAGAACCCCAGCCCCGCAAGCGGTTCGTCCGCGCCCGGTAAGTCGCTGAGGCGCGGGCTGGAGATTCGTTCAGCGACCGTGACCCGCGATCGGGCCGACGATTTGTCATGACATCCCTGCCGAATCCTGATACGATTTAGCAGTCAACTGGACACAGGCTTGTCATCTGCAATGCCGGCTTGGGTCGGGAGACCGGCCTTCACACGGCATTCGCGGCTCTGCCTGCGTCGATCTCCATCGCTCGAACCGGTACCTGGGAATCCCATGACTCCACCGTTGTCTCCGCAGACGCAACCTCTTCCCGCCTGGCGGTGGGTGGGATTGAAAAACGTCCGGCTGCGGATGGCACGAAGGTTCGCGCCGACGGTGACGCTCCAAGTCGGGACCACCGCCTGTCGAGGACGGAAAGGTGCGAGCGGATGCCAGACTCACCCCACGCCGCACGCTCGCGGCAGGCTTTCTTGATGGCAGTGTGCCGCCCCCATGGGCGGCTGACGGCAACCCTCCCACCACACACCCACCCTCACCATGAAAACAAAAGCCACGCCCACCCCGACCTGCCGCCGACACCCCCTGCCCGGCCTGCTGCTGGCGCTGCTTTGCACCGCCGCTGTCCAGGGCGCGGATCCGAACCACACAGGCGGCACGCTTGGCTTGTATCATGAGAACGACACCTTTGCCGGCACCGATCGCTACTACACGAGCGGGGCCATGATGAGTTGGAGTTCACCCAACCTGGAGAACTTTAGCGACTCCCCCTACGCCAAGCCGTTTCTGCCGCTCTTTGACCTGCTGCCGTACATCAATGATGCCGACTACCAGAAAAACCTGGTCTTTGCCATCGGACAAAACATCTACACGCCGGACAACACCGAGGCCACCGGTCTGATCAGGGACGACCGCCCCTATGCCGGCTGGCTGTACGTGGGCATGGGCCTCGTTTGGAAAAACCCGCAGGTGCGCAATGCCCTGGTCTTCGACATCGGCGTCGTCGGTTCCTGGTCGCAGGCCGAGGAGACGCAGCGACGCGTGCACGACCTGCGGGGCTCGGATCAGGTCAACGGCTGGGGCAACCAGCTTCACAACGAACTCGGCGTCATGCTCGCCTATGAACGCATCTGGCGCATTCCCCGCCTACCCCGACGCAGCGGTTTCGACTGGGAGTTCCTGCCGCATCTCGGCGGCGCAGTCGGCAACGTCAAAACCTACGCCAACCTCGGCGCGGAGTTGCGCTTTGGCCTGAACCTGCCGGATGATTTCGGCACGGGCGTCATCGGCCCCGCCAGCACAACCTCCACCCCCGTGGATGGCGTCATGGGCGCCAAACAATCCTGGTTTCCGCTCGGCGGCTACCTCTTCGCCCGCGTGGACGGTCGCGCGGTCGGACGCAACATCTTCCTCGACGGCAACACCTTTGGCGACAGCCATTCCGTGGGCCACAAGCCCTTCGTCGCCGACCTCAGCGTCGGCCTGGCCTTCAATTACAAAAACACCAAAATCGCCTACGCCTTTGTCTATCGAACCCGCGAGTTCGACAGCCAGCGTGAGGGCCAGGTCTTCGGCTCCGTGTCGCTGAACTGGACGTTTTAACCCGTCCGCCGACCGTCGCCACCGTCGGCGACAGCCGCCTTCGCGTCACCCAGGCCAACGAGCCTGACCGAACCGGCATCAGGCGGGTGTGCGTTCCGCATCCTCCGTGCAAAAACCCTCTTCGTGCTATTCGTGCGCTTCGTGATCCAAACCGCCACGAAGACTGCAGAACGCCCCCACCCCAAGCAGGCCTCGCACGGAGCTCGCGGAGGCCACAGAGGTTTTCTCAACTCCTTCTTCTCCGCGCTCTCCGTGTCCTCCGTGCGAAACTTCTTTCCCCTCGGTTCGACACCCCGCTCACTGCGCCTTCAAATAGCGATCAAAAAAACTCAGCACCAGTGGCCGCAGGTCGCGCTGCTTGGGCTGCAGGTGGAAGGTGTGCGGGGCCTCGGGGATGAGCACCAGCTCGTGCGCTGCGCCCACCGACTTCAAGGCGGCGGCGAGCGCCTCGGAATCGGCCACCGCCACGGTCTTGTCGGCCGTGCCGTGCAGGATGAGCAGGGGCGGATCGTTCTTGTCGACGTGCGTGCGCGGATCGGCCTGACGGTACAGCTCGGGGGCCTCGACGCGGGTCTTGCGGAACATCGGCAGGTCGCGCTGCTCAAACCACAGCACCGGGCCGTACAGATCGACCGCGCAACGCACCCGGCAATCCCCCTGTCCCGGCGGATCCAGTTCGGGACTGGTCAAACCCACCATGGCAGCCAGATGCCCACCCGCCGAACCCCCAATGACGCCGATGCGCTCCGGATCAATGTTCAGCCACTCGGCATTCGCGCGCAACCAGCGCACCGCGGTCTTGCAGTCGAACAGGTTCTGCGGCCAGGTCGGCCCGGGATGATCGGCCGTGGCGAGCAGGTAGTTGATGCTCATGCCGACGTAACCGTTCTGCGCCAAGGTCGTGCCAATGTTGATCTCGCGTGCCGCGCGTTTGTCGCCCCCAATCCAGCCGCCACCATGGATGATCAGCACCGCCGGAAACTTCTGTCCCGGCTGCACCTCGGCCGGCAGGTAGAGGTCAGCCTTCTCCGCGCGACCCGCCCCGAGGTAATCGACATCGTGCTCGGTGCGGATGTCGGCGGCAGCCGCGGCGGAGGCGAGGAGGAGGGGCAGAAGCAGGCGTTTCATGGGCGAAGGAAGGCGTACGCCAACGGTCGCCCACTTTTCGCGCTCAAGCTTCCACCTGCAGCAACTCGCGCATGGCTGCAGTCAGCCTCGGCTCGACTTCAGGAGCGACGCGCGACACCCGGTGCTCGACTTCGTAACCGCCCTGGCTGTAGGCGATCTCGGTGCCGATGTAACCCGGGGCGTTGTCGCCATAGGCGGCGACGGCGATGAAGTCGTTCGGCCGCATCTGCTGGGCGGCGAGCTGGTACTCGATGAACAACTCCGCCGGCAGATGCAGCAGGTGCGCCGAGCCGAGGCGCAGGCAGCTGAGCGGGATGGTGCCGCCGATGGCGAGGCGCTGTTGAAACGCCAGGTCACGCGCGGCAAAGACCCGCTGGGCGAAGGGCAGCTTGGCATCGGCCAGCACCGCTTGCAGCTTGGCCTGCTCACCGGCATGCCGCGCCGGCAGCGCGATGGGTCGCACCCGCCATTCAAGGTCGGCCGCCGTCAGTGCCTGACGCCGCTGCGCCTGCCAGGCCGACTGCATGCCGGCAAAGACCCGCTCCGCCAGTACGGGACGATTGGCCGGATCGCCATCGTTGTACTTGCCGGCGGTGATGTTGCCCCCGGCGCCGTTGAAATGCACGCAGTGCACGCCGGGCAGGGCCTGATCGAGCAGGGCACGCGCGCCGCCGATGAAGTCCCAGTTCACCCCGCCCTTGCCATAATAACTCATCGGGTGCGTGGCATAATAGGTCAGCGCCGCCAGCGGTCGTTCCCCCTGCCAGAAGCTGACCAGCCGCAGCAGCGGATCGATGACGCCCTCGGGCGCGCTTGCCGCCTGCGGATGCTTGGAGGCGCTCATGCGGGTGAAGGCCACCTTGCCATCGGGTCCGAGCACACGGCGGTTGCTGGCCACCTTCTCCACCTTGCCGGTGCCGAAACCGACCTGATCGACCGCCTGCGCCTGGGCCAGGCTGGCGCGCGCAGCCTTGGCAATGGCCTGGAACACCCGCTGATCGAGTTCGGCATTGGAAAAGCGACCGCCGAGACCGTGCGCGCCGAGCAGTCGCTCCGTGTCGAGATCGCTGCCCGGCGCATCGTGCTGATGCACGGTGTGCACCGCCACGCGCTCGGGTGTCGTGCCCACCGACTGCGCGATCGTTTCGCGGATCAACTGATGACTGGCGTTTGCCAGCGCCACCCAGTCGAGCGCACAGAGCACAATCGGTTCGCCGACGCCGAGCAGGACCACCCCGCGGGCGAGCAACGGCGTGAGGATCTGCCGGGCCGGGGTGACGTTGCCATGGCAGAGCGGGGATTCGAGCGGCGGCGTCACCTCCGTCTCGAAGGTGGCGAGGCGCAGACCGCCCTCGGCGGCACGCAGGCCGAGCACAGGGGTGGCGAGCAGACTTTGCAGGAAGGGGCGACGCAACATGCAGGTGCTACGCCCCGCCGCGACCGATTCTTCCTCAGCGCGATGGCGGCGACCAGCGGATGCGGGCGACGAAGGTCGCGCCCTTGGCCCCGCGCACGGCCGAGTCCTTCATGAACATGCCCTCCGACACCGTCACCCAGGCCTCGTTGTCGCTGATCCGGCAGGCTCCGAAATTGCCGAGTTCGGCCCCGCGCTCGGGCACCACCACGCGCTCGCTGGATCGCACCACCTGCAGCTTGTCGGGATCCACCCGTGCCAAGAAAAGCGGCGCGCGATGACGGACGATGTGATCGTTGTTCGCCCCGCGCCGGGTGTACACGAGGTAGAGCGAGTCGCCCTGCGCCAGCCAGTGCTGCTGGGTGTTGTAGCTGCCCAGCTCAATGCCGTCGTCAAAGGTCCAGGGCTTGGGCTCGGCATAGTGCAGGCCGTCGTCGCCGACGCTGACATACCCGCGCACATCATTGCGCAGGGTCAGGTAGTAGCGCCCCTGAAAGGCGATCAATGAAGGCTCATAAAGACCGCGCTTCAGGTCCAGGCGGAGGATGTCGCCATGGCGGACATAGGTCAGCGTCTCGCCATCGAAGCGGCATTCCGCCACCGTCGTCGAGAACGGCTGTTTCGTGCTTGGCCCGACGTAGAGCGGCACCAGCAGGTTGCCGTCCGGCTTCACCAGCCACTGCGCGCAGGCGTTGCGGGCGAAGTTGAAGAGTTCGCCCTCCGGCAGCTCCAGGCGACGCCAGGACGACCACTTGCCTGTCTGGGGATCGAAGACCGCATAGACCGTCTGATGGGCGCGCGGCACGTCCTCGAGCTGCTTGCCCTTCGGGTTGTAGCGCACCTGCGCGCCGAGGGCGATCAGGCGACCGCTCGGCGCATGCCAACCCGGCGTCACATCGGCGACGCTGACCGTCACCCCATCCGGTTGCACCCGCCAATCCAGCTCCGGCGGCAGCACCGGCCCCGTCCATGGACCGTCGACGCCCTTGCGCGTCATCACATGCAGGCCCGAGTAGTAATCGGAAACCTTCAGATGCTTCTGGATCGTCATCACCACCCCGCCCGGCACCGCCGCCGCTCGCGGGTGAAACCAGAGGAACTTGCCATCGTCATGCTCCATCACCGTCTCCACCTCCACCGTGAACGCCTCCGGCTCCCCCGCATGGGTGGAAAAGGCACAGGTCAGGAAAGCGGCACTCAGTAGGGAAAAACGCATCGAAGGAGTACGCCAGCGGTGGGAAAAACCATCAGGGGTTTGGCGCCTCGTGATGCCGGCATTTTCCCACCGGGTCGCTCGGGCTCCCAAACGCCCCGGCTGCAAGCCCACCTGCGAGGTCGATGAATCACCACCCCAAAGCGAGTGACCTTCGGCACACTCGCGCTCCAAGAATCGCTGCGCTCGGCATCCTTTGGGCTGCATGCCGCAAGCCCATTGGGCTTGTCGGACTCCTCTCCGCCCTCCCTGCTCTTGGCTCTGCGCCCCTTTCCCTCCGGATCAGCGTCAAATCAGCGGTTCACAACCGGATGGGGTCGCCGAGAACGTCCGCACGCCAAGACGCCAAGGCTTGGGGAGATGATATCCTTCTTAGCGCCTTGGCGTGAGACCCTTTTCCTC
>JAEYYS010000320.1 GCA_023428335.1 Verrucomicrobiota bacterium
GGCGGCGTCAGTGGCACGGCCGGCATCGAGGTCGAGCAGGGCGACCGCGGCGCCCTGTTCGGCGAGGGCGGCGGCGATGGCGCGACCGAGGTGGCCGGCACCGCCGGTGATGAGGGCGGCGCGGCCCTTCAGGCTGGCGAGTTCGGCGAGGGTCTTCATGCGCGGGAGGTTTCGAGCTTGCGCCGCATCAGCAGTTCCACCACCTCCCAGTCCATCTCGCTGTCGATGTCCCAGGAGCGTTCCTCGGGCATGACATGCAGGGCGGTGCCGGGCTGGAAGAGCCGGTCCTCGGCGGCGAGCACGTCGCGGCGCCAGACGTAGATCGAGGCGTTCATGTCGTAGCAGGGCGGCGCATCCTGGCGGCGCAGCACGCCGCCGGGCAGCTGCTTGGCGGTGCGCAACTGGCCGTCGCTGTCGCGCTCAATGAGGTTGAAGTAGGGCGAGCGCCGCGAGTGCATGGCGGTGAGCACGTTCGGCACGCCGTCGGTGAGCAGGGCGACCGCGTCGCGGATGTCCTGCGGATCGCGCAGCGGCGAGGTAACATCGAGGTCGACGGCGATGTCGCAGGTGCGGCCCAGTCGCTTTTCCATTTCCAGCACGGCATGGCGGATGGCGGGCACCTTGCCGGCGGTGTCGCTGGCGAGTTCGGCCGGGCGCAGCAAGGTCGACACCCCGGGAACTTCAGCGGCGCAGGCAAGGATGGCTTCGTCGTCGCTGCTGGCGACCACCGCGGCGAACAGGCCGCTGGCGACCGCCTGGCGCAGGGTGTGCTGGATGAGCGGCTGGCCGAGCATCGGGCGGGTGTTTTTGCCGGGCACGCCTTTTGAGCCGCCGCGTGCGCAGACCGTGCAGATGAGATGCTTCATGAAAGAGGTGAGGAGCGGATCCAGGCGGCCTGCTGCAGGGAGGCTTCGGCGGCCGCGATCATGTGCAGCACGGCGAGGCCCTCGTCAAAGGAGCAGAGCACGCCGGCTTCGTTTCGCAGCCAGGCGCGGTCCTGGTCGCGGTAGGTGGCATTGCGTTCCGGTAGCCAGCTTTCCAGCACCGTGCCGTCGCGCAGCAGGCGACCGCCGAGCACGTCGGCCTCCCAGGTGTGCCGGCGGGTGTGGACGAGGATCGAGCGGCGCGGGGCGCGGTCGAGGTAGTTGATCTCGACGCCGACCTTCGGACAACGCGCCGCCTGCCACCAGAGGCCGACCGTGTCCTCGGTCTCGATGTCGAGCCCGCTGAAATGACCGCCGTGGGCGACCAGTCGCTGCCAGGGGCCGAAGAGCCAGAGGCCGAGGTCGAGTTCATGGCTGAGGTCGCGCAGCACGCCGCCGCCCTGGGCGGCCGAGGCGGAGTAGGAGCTGCGGTAGTCGCGACCGGGCCGCCAGTCGGGCAGATGCTGGCCGGCGTAGAGCTGGGCGCTGACCGGTTGTTCGTCGCGCAGCGCCGCGCGCAGGGCGAGCACGGCCGGGTGGAAACGCAGGTTGTAACCCACTGCAATGCGTTCGGTGAGGCCCGCCGGCAATTGCGTCGGCACGTTGCTGCACAGGGGTTTTTCGACCAGCACCCGCGCCTGCGGCGCGAGTTCGGCCAAGCGCTGCAGGGTGGCTTCGTGATCGGCGGTCGGGTTGGCGACGACGATGAACTGCGGCCGGTGTTCGCGCAGCGCGAGGTCGAGTTCCTCGTAGCAGGGCAGGTCGGGTTGGGCGTGGCGGGTGCAGGCGGCGACGGCGCAGCCCAGGTCGGTGAGCAGGGTCTGGTGGCGGCGGCCGATGGAACCGAGGCCGATGATCAGGGCGCGCGGCTGGCTCATGCGAGGTCCTCCGCGAAGATCGGCGTGGTCAGGCCGCCCGGGTTGGGTTTGATGACCAGGTGACGGTCCTGGCCGAAGACGATGGAGTGCGGCGGGATGACCGTGTCCTTGACGTAGCTGTTGGCGGCGAGGATGACGTGATCGCCGAGTTTCGAGGCGCCGACGACCTTGGAGTTCGAGAGCAGCGAGACGTGACGGCCGATCACCGGGTAGGCACCCTTGTTGCCGCCGACGGTGACGCCCTGGGCGAAGAAAAAGCCGTTGCCGATGCGGGCGCGGCCGATGACGGAACCGAGCGGATGCTCAAGGCAGAAGACCTCGGGCAGTTCGACCTGGTGGAAGAGATCGACGCCGTTGAGGGCGCGGTTGAGGTAGTAGACGCGGTCGGCCAGGCTGCCGGCCCCGGCGACAGCGAGGGCGCGGCCGAGGTAGTACAGGAAGATGCAGTACTGACCCGAGTGGAAGGGATTCAGCACGGCGGCGCCGTCGTCGCGGCGGTAGCGTTTGAGGACCGTGCGACCGAAGCAGCGGCGCACGCGCTCAAGGCTGATTTCCAGCGCGGCCTCGAGCGCTGCGTCATCCTCGGCAGGCTGGTATTCGAAGAAGCTGCCGAGTTGGCGGGCGACGAGGGCGCGCAGGCGCTCGCGGCCGTTTTCGATCACCAGCGGCGGCAGGTCGGGGTTGCTGGAAGAGGTGGGGTCGGCCATGCCCGGCGGAAAACGTCAGCATGAGCCGCGCGCGGCGTGTCGTCAAGCGCTGCCGGGGGTTCCGGCGGCGGCCTCGGCGCAACTGGGATGGCCTTCGGAGTAGAAGTAGTCGAGGTAGGCGCGCTGACGTTCCAGCTGGGCGGCGCGTTGGCCGGTGTCGCCGAGCAGTTCGCGGATCTGGGCGACCAGTCGCGGGGTGTCGGTGGCGACCCGCATGGCGCCGAGGGCGTTCATGCGCGGGTACAGGCCCTCCTCGTCCCAGGGCTGCAGGTAGATGACCGGGATGTCGAGGGCGAAGGCCTCAAGCCCGGCGTAGGACTGGATGTTGAGCAGCAGGTCGGCGTGCGGCAGTTCATCGGAGAGTCGCGCCTCTGGGGCGAGCAGGCGCAGGTTCGACGGCGGGCGCAGGCCGCGGATGAAGCTTTCGCGCTGCCAGAGGTGCAGGTGGTGCAGGCCGCTGAGGTGGAACACCGGTTCCGGTCGTTCGCGCACGGGGTGGAACTTGAGGATGAAATCGCAGTCGGGCAGCGCCCGTGCCGCCTCGACCGCGCGTTCATAGGCCCAGAAGCTGAGCAGGGGCGAACTCGAAGCGACCATGCCGGAGTAATAGGTGTCGGCCAGCAGCAGGCGCGGTCGCGCATGTGGCCGCGGCGGACCAATGACGTCACGGCCGGGCGGGCGTCGGTGCGAACGCACGCGCACCACCTGCTGCGGTTGCAGTCGGGAGGCGGCGATTTCGCACTGGCGGGTGTCATCGCAGAGGGCGAGGTCGGGCCGGAAAACGAGTCGCGGATCGATGTGGCAGTCGATCGTGTACACCGCCGCCGGGATGTCCCGCTCCTGGGCAGCGAGACCCCAGAGCAGTTCGCGGCGGCCGCGCATCGAGCCGATCAGGACACGCTCCGGCGGCTTGGCGGCCACGGCAGAGCGCGCCTGTTCGAGGAGCAGGGCGTGCAGCGGGTAGCGTTCGCGGCTGAACCAGTCGCCCAGGCGCTCCAGGATCCAGAAGTCGCTGAGCGGCTCCTCCTGCGGGTGGGCGTTGCGCCAGTCCTGCCACCACGCCTGCCACCAGTCGCGGTAGCGTTCGGCGAGTTCGCCGAGGGCGGTCGGATCGGGTTCCTGGAAGGCGGGGCCGCGGTGCCAGCGGCCGGCACGGTCCTCGGCGGCGATCAGCGCTTCGAGTCGGGGATCGGCGCACCAGCGTTCGCCCGCGCCTGTCGAGGCGGGCAGGCGGGCGGGCGCAGCGGCGGCGCGGGCGGCTTGCCGGCGATGGCGAAAGCGCTGCCAGCGGCGTTTCAGCATCCACAGAAAGGGCGGCTGCTCGCGGTCGAAGGGCAGCAACTCCAGCGGCACGCCGAGGGCGCGGGCGAGCTGTTCGAAGGCCGGCAGGCTGATGCCGGCACCGGGGGCGACGACGAGCCGATGGAAGGGGCCGTGGGCGAGGGCGTGACGGGCGTACTCGAGGCAGACCCCATGCGGCACGACGATGCGCCAGGCCTCGATGCTCATGCAGGCGGCGCGGAAGCGTCGGTCGGTGGCGAGCCCGGGCACGCGGACGCGTTCTTCGAGAAAGGCGTCGAGCACCGTCTCGGCGCGTTGCTGGAGCCGTTCGGCCTCGGCTTCCGGCAGCAGCGGCGGCACGGTGAGCACGGCAGCGCACTGGCGGCGCAGCGATTCGGGCAGGGCGAGATCGACCTCCAGAACGACCGTGTGCGCCCAGTCCTGGATGGCGCGGCGGGCGGCCTGGGTGGCGAAGGCGCCGTGGATCAGCAGCGTGCGCACCGGCGGCGATCCGGCGGCGGGCGCGGTCGCGGCAGTGGCGGTCATGGCTGGGCGGAGGGACGCAGGGCGCCGAGGGCACGATCGATCTTGCCGGCGAGGCGGACGAGGCGGGAACCGCGCTGGCGTTCGAGCAGCATTTTCACCAGCGTGGCGACCAGCGGTTCGCTGCTGGCGGCGGCCGTGGCGGCATCCTCGGGTTCGGGGAAGAGCGGTTCGCCCTGGAAGAACTCGCGGGCCACCGCCGCATTCGACTCGGCGCAGGCGGCGAGCAGGGCTCGGCGACCTGCCAGATCGAGGTAGGCGTAGCTCTGGAAGACCGGTTTCGGGCTGATCTTTTGCAGCAGCTGGCGGAGTTGGCGACGCCCGGCCTCGTCGAGGTGCGGGTTGCAGATTCGGGCCAGTTCCTGGGCTTCGTGGGAGTAGCCCTGGTTGGGGGTCGCATCGGCCTTGACCAGGGCGCTGGTGGGAATGCCGAGGAGGCTGCAGACATC
>JAEYYS010000327.1 GCA_023428335.1 Verrucomicrobiota bacterium
CGCCAGCTTGCGGGCGGCCCAGCGGATGCCGCGCGGGATCTGGTGCTCGAGGCCGGGGGTGTTTTCGGGGGGCGGGCTGGAGACTAAAACGCGGCCGCGACCGAAGGCGGCGGCGGCCTGGGCGGGCGAGTGGACCATGACACCGACGGGCGTGCCGTTCTTGGCCACCTCGGTGCGGAACAGGGCGAGCGGTTTGTAGGCCGGCAGGTCGGCGCGGTCGCCGGGCTTGAGGATGGGGCCGTTGTTGTAGCGGACGAGGAAGGTGCCGTCGACGCGGCCGAGGATGGGCGCGCCATCGACGGTGACCTCCATCTCGACAAAACCGCTGCCGCGCATCCACTTGCTGGAAACGGTCGAGGCATTGAGGATGCCCAGGCCCCAGGAAAAGTTCGAGCAGGCCAGGTAGGCGCCGGCGCAGATGCCGACGTAGCCGCCGCCGTTGCGGACAAACTCGCGCACGCGTTCACGGCCGGCATCGCCGAGGCTTTTGGCCTGGGCACTGCCGCTGCCGCCGGAGAAGATGACGACGTCGTAGCCCTGCAGCGCGCCGGCGGCGATCTGCTCGGGCTTGAGGCGGTCGAGGGTGGCACCTTCCAGCCCCTCGACGCGGGCGCAGACGTTGGCGATGCCGCTCTCCGGCGCGCCCGTGCCTTCAAAGATGGCGACCCGCACCGGCGGCGGTTGCACCGGCGGCGCGATGAGGGTGCGATGGCCGTTGAGGTCGGGCGGAATCACCACGGGCTTCGGCGCAGTCTTCGCCGGGGCTTTCGGCGCGGGTGTCGCGACGGGTTCCGCCGCCTGGGTGGCGAGGGCGCAGGCGAGCAGGACGAACAGGAGACGGCTCATGCAGCGGCATAACTGTCGGGACCGGCGCCTTCCTTCAAAGCCACCGCAGAAAAAGTCATTCCAGCCGAACATCGCCGCACAGGCTGACGCGCAGGCCGAGTTCCGCCATCGCCGCGGCCTTAATGCGCGCGGCACGGTGCGCCTGCTTTTCGTTCGGGCAGTACACAACCTGGATGTGGTTCGACTTGTGGCGCGCCATCATCTGGTCGCGCGTCACGCCCTTGAGCACGGCATGCAGGATCGGCCACTGCGGGGTGGTCTCGCGCCAGCGCGCCTCGGTTTCCTTTTCCGGCAGGCGCAGGGCTTCGGCGACACCGATGTCGCAGCACAGCACGCCGTCCATGACGAAGACGCGGCTCCAGACGAGGTGACCGGGTTTGCTGACGCCCTTGAGCGTGCCGCCGCCGAGGCGGAAGTACATCGATGGCTGGCGCTCGCTGCTCGCGCCCTTCCAACCGCCGACAAAGTGCGCGGGCGGCGCGGCGCCGCTGATCAGTAGCACCCAGACGTAATCCTTGCCGTACTTTTTGCCCCAGCGCAGGTCGTGCAGGGTGTTCTCGGGGGCGAAACCGAGTTCGCGCCAGAGCCGGTAGGTCACCAGGCCGTCGAGACCGGCACATTCGTCGACCTCGTTGAAGTGCGGCAGGGCCTCACCCTCGAACAGCACCCGCCGGCCGTCGGCACTGCGCACCGGTGGCCGGTCGGCATTGTTGAGCGTGCCCTCGACGAGGTCACTCGCCGGCGTCAGATCCTTCAGCCCCTGTTGGTACTGGATGCCGATGGCATCGCAGCCGAACTCATCGGCGAGCCGCACGGCGGCGAGGTACATCTTGCATTGCTCCAGCACCTGGGTCTCGGTCAGGTCGGTGGCCTCGTCGGCGCCGAGATCGAAGTGCAGGCCCTTCCTGCGGTACCAGGCATACACAGCGCGCGCATCGTCGTCACTCACCTCGCGCATGGCGGCATACAGGGTCGACTGGCTGAGCCGCTCCTTGAAGCAGCCGGTGGGGTGCAGCAGGTGGTCGGGCACGATGGCGTTGAACATGCCCATGCAGCCCTCGTCGAAGACGCCAAGGATGGCCTTGGCCGAACGGAAGCGCCGGCCGAAGTCGCGCCCGAGCCGCTCGTCCTCGGCCGGCAGGCGCACGAGATCGAGGTCGCGCACGTGCGACTGATCATGGCGGACGCGACCGGTGCTCAGCCACTCGCGCAGGCCGTTTTTGAAGAAGGCATCGGTGAAGGTCTCGCTCCACAGCGTCGAATACTGGACGCCGGCCTTGGTGAGCGAGGCGTTGAGGTTGAGCAGGCCGACCAGGCCCGGCCACTGGCCGCTCCAGTTGGCGACGGTGAGGATCGGGCCGCGGTGGGTGGTCAGGCCGGCGAGCACGTGGTGGGAGTACTGCCAGACCGCCTCGGCGACGATGAGCGGCGCCTCGGGATCGATGCCGCGGAAGACCTCAATGCCCTCGCGCTGGCTGGCGATGAAGCCATGCTTCTTTTTCGCATCGTAAGGATGGGCGCGGCGGATCTCCCAGCCCTCCGCCTTGAGTGCCTTGGCGAGCGCGTCCTCCATGGCCTTCTGCGCGGGCCAGCAGGTCTGGTTGGCGGCCGGGCGCAGGTCGCCGCTGGCGATGAGAAGGACGGTTTTGGCGGGGCGGGCAGGGGAACTCATGGCGTTGATGTCGGCCATCGTGCAGGCCGGCGCCGGTGCTGGCAAGACGGCGGACATGCCCGGACTTGCATCTGTCATGAAGATTCTTGACTTCATGTGCGTACTGTCTGGCCCCATCTTTGACATGGCTTGTGTAGCCGGGGGCAATGACCCCGATTCCCACGGAGCCATGCCCTGCGCTACCTCTTTGACACGGTGATGAAGGCGGGGCAGTGGAACGCATGAAGGCATTGAAACAACTCCTGGCCGCGGCCTTGGTGCTCGCCGTACTGGCCGCATCCGCGCAGTTTTTGCGCCGCTCGCTCGACAGCCGCAAGGCCGGGGCCGAGAAGCGCGCCGCGCCGGCCGTCGGCCGCGTCGTTGTCCACGAGGTCAAGGAGGACGACTTCGTCGAGCAGGTGGAAGTCGTCGGCACGGTGCGCTCGTTCGAATCGATCGATGTCTCCGCCCGCGTCACCGAGGTCGTCGAGAAGATCGAGTTCACCGACGGTCAGAGCGTCGAAAAGGGCCAGCCGCTGGTCAAGCTGTCCTCGGCCGAGGACGAGGCCCGCCTGGCCGCCGCGCGCGCCCAGCTCGCCGAACACGAGCGCGAACTCGCCCGCCTGCGCCAGCTCGCCGCCGACGGCGCGGTGTCGTCGGTCCTCGTCGAGGAGCGCGAGACGCTCGCCGAAGTCGCGCACCGGCAGATCCAGGAAGTCGAGGCGCGGCTTGCCGACCGCCTCATCACCGCGCCCTTCCGCGGCGTGCTCGGCCTGCGTACCATCAGCGCTGGCGCGCTCATCTCGCCGGGCACGGTCATCGCCACCCTCGACCAGATCGACCGCGTGCGGCTCGATTTCGCCGTGCCCGAGGTCTTCATTGCCGAGTTGGAGGTGGGTCGCACGGTGCAGGCGCGCAGCGCCGCCTACCCGGGCCGCGTCTTTGAGGCACGCGTCGCCCAGGTCAGCTCGCGCGTCGACCCCGCCACGCGCGCCGTGGTGGTGCGTGCCGATATCGACAACGCTGACCACGCCCTGCGGCCCGGCATGCTGCTCACCGCCACCCTCAGCCGCGCCCCGGGTCGTGCCCCCGCCGTGCCCGAACGTGCGCTGGCACCGGTGTACCGGCAGGTTTACCTCTTTGTCGTCACCGGCAAGGAGGGCGCCCAACGCGTCGAACGCCGCGCCGTCGAGACCGGCCTGCGCAAGCCTGGATTCGTCGAAATCACCGCCGGCTTGAAGGCGGGCGAAACCGTTGTCACCGACGGCTACATGGGCCTGGCCGACGGCAGCCCGGTCGAGATCACCGGTCGCTTCCGCGCGGCGGCACCGGCCTACAATCCGCGGACGAACTGAGCGCGCATGTTCCTGTCCGACGTCTCCATTCGCCGGCCCGTGCTCGCCACGGTGGCCAACCTGCTGCTGATGGCCTTCGGCCTCGTCGCCTACACACGCATGCAGGTGCGCGAGTACCCGGACATCGAGCCGCCGATCATCTCGATTGAGACCGTCTATCCCGGTGCCGCCGCCGCGGTGGTCGAGCGCCGCGTCACCCAACTTATCGAGGACCGCATCAGCGGCGTCGAGGGCATCGAAAACATTGACTCGATCAGCACCGACGGCCAGTCGCAGATCACCGTCGAGTTCTCGCTCGACCGCGACATCGACAATGCCGCCAGCGACGTGCGCGAGGCGGTGTCGAGCCTGCTCGACGACCTGCCCGACGAGGTGCGGCCGCCGGAGATCACCAAGCAGGACGCCGTCACCGAGGTCCTCATGTGGCTCAACCTCACCAGCACCGACCTGTCGCCGGTCGAGCTGGCCGACTACGCCGAGCGTTACCTGGTCGACCGCTTTTCGCAGTTGCCCGGTGTGGCGCGCGTGCGTCTGAGCGGCGCCACCCGCTACGCCATGCGCCTGTGGATCGATCGCGAGGCGCTGGTGGCCCGCGGCCTGACGGTGGTCGATGTCGAGGACGCCCTGCGCCGCCAGAATGTCGAGCTGCCCGCCGGTGCCGTGCAGGCGCGCGACCGCACGATCACCGTCCGCCTGCGCCGCGAGTTCACCACGGTCGAGGAGTTTCGCGGCCTGGTGCTCAAGCGCGGTGACGACGGCTATCAGGTCCGCCTGGGCGAGGTCGCGCGCGTCGAGCTCGGTGCCGAGGACGCCCGCCGCCGTTTCCATGGCAACGGCGTGCCGATGGTCGCGGTGGGCATCGTCAAGCAGTCGCGCGCCAACACGCTCGATGTCGCCCGCGCCGCCAAGGCCGAGGCCCTGCGCCTGGCGCCGATCCTGCCCGAAGGCATGAAGCTCGAACAGAGCTACGACACCTCGCAGTTCATCGAGGCCTCGCTCGCCGAGGTTTTTAGCACCCTCGTCATCGCCGTTCTGCTCGTTGTTCTGGTCATCTACCTCTTCCTCGGCACCGCTCGCGCCACCCTTGTGCCCACGGTCGCCGTGCCGGTCTCGGTGATCGCCACCTGCATCGTCCTGTACTTCCTCGGTTTCTCGGTCAACGTCTTCACCCTGCTCGCCGTCGTGCTCGCCATCGGCCTGGTCGTCGATGACGCCATCGTCGTGCTGGAAAACATCCACCGCCGCATCGAGGACGGCGAGACCCCGCTCGTCGCCTCCTACCTCGGCTCCCGCCAGGTCGGCTTTGCGGTGGTCGCCACCACCCTGGTGCTGGTCGCGGTCTTTGTGCCGATCAGCTTCCTCGAGGGCGATGCCGGCAAGCTGTTCGCCGAATTCTCGGTCACCCTCGCGGTTTCCGTCAGCTTCTCCAGCTTCGTCGCCCTCACCCTCTGCCCGATGATCGCCTCGAAGCTGCTGCGCCCGGCCGGCCGCGGCAACCTGCTGACGCGCGCGGTCGACGCCCTGTTCCGCCTGCTGCAAAATGGCTATCGCCGCCTGCTGACCGCCACGCTCGGCTACACGCTGCCCGCCTTCCTCGCCGTCGTCGGCAGTGCCGTGCTCAGCTATTGGCTGCTGCGCGCCCTGCCCTCGGAATTCACCCCGCGCGAGGATCGCGGCTCCTTCTTCGTGGTTTCCTCCGCGCCCCAGGGCGCCTCCTACGGCTACAGCATGGAGGTCTTCGCCGAACTGGAGAAACGCCTGATGTACCTCGTCGACAGCGGCGAGGCCCAGCGCCTGCTGGTGCGCGCGCCGCGCTCCTTCGGCAACAACGCCGATTTCAACGAGGTCATCACCATCATCAACCTCAACGACCACGGCAGCCGCCGCTCGGCCTGGGAGATCATGGAGGAGGTGCGCACCAAGGTCGCCGACCTGCACGGCGTGCAAAACTTCGTCATCATGCGCCAGGGCCTCAGCCGCGGCCTCAGCAAGCCGCTGCAGTTCGTCATCGGCGGTCCCACCTATGAGGAGCTGGCGCGCTGGCGCGACATCCTTCTGGAAAAGGCCGCCGCGAATCCCAACCTCGTCGGCCTCGACTACGACTACAAGGAAACCAAACCCCAGCTCGAGGTCGCCATCGACCGCGCCCGCGCCGCCGACCTCGGCGTCTCCATCGCCAACATCGGCCGCACCCTGGAGAGCCTGCTCGGCTTCCGCCGCGTCACCACCTACGTCGACAGCGGCGAGGAGTACGACGTCATCCTCGAGGGCGACTACGAGGGCAAGCGTCTGCCCGGCGACCTGCAGGGCATTTACGTCCGCTCCGAGACCACCGGTGAGCTCATCCCGCTCGCCAACCTGGTCAGCCTTTCGGAGTTCGCCGACTCCGGCGCCCTGAACCGCTACAACCGCATGCGCGCCATCACCTTCGATGCCGGTCTCGCCCCCGGCTACAGCCTGTCGGAGGCGGTTGCTTTCATGGAGGACCTCGTGCACGAGCACCTGCCGGCCGAGGCGATCATCGGCTACAAGGGCGACGCCCTCAAGCTGCGCGAGACCAGCGGCAGCGTGCTCTTTGTCTTCGGCCTCGCCATCCTCGTCGTCTTCCTCGTCCTGGCTGCCCAGTTCGAAAGTTTTGTCCACCCCTTCACCATCATGCTCACCGTGCCGGTCGCCATCGGCGGCGGCCTGCTCGGCCTGCTGCTGACCGACCAGAATCAGAGCCTGTTCAGCCAGGTCGGCCTGATCATGCTGGTCGGGCTCGCCGCCAAAAACGGCATCCTCATCGTCGAATTCATCAACCAGTTGCGCGACGAGGGCATGGACTACGACGAAGCCATCGTCGAGGCCTCGGTGCTGCGACTGCGCCCCGTGCTGATGACCACCCTGACGACCGTCA
>JAEYYS010000356.1 GCA_023428335.1 Verrucomicrobiota bacterium
TGACGCCGACCAGCAGCACGTAGTAGTAGCCGCGCTCCTGCGGGTTGAGTCGGTTGAACAGGAAGACCGCCCCGCGCGCAATCAACCAGCCGAGGGCCGGACCCGCGGTAAATTTCCACAGGAACAGGCCGGCGGTTTCCCAGCCGAGGCCCTCCCCGGACTTGAGCATCTCCACTGCCGCTGCGGTGAGCAGGATGGCCATGGGGTCGTTCGCGGCGCTTTCGACCTCCAGGGTGGCGGACAAACGCGGCGGCAGAGCCTGCCGGCGCAGGATCGAGAAGATGGCGGCGGCATCGGTCGAGGACAGGATCACTGCCAGCAGCAGGGCAATTTCCAGCGGCCAGCCAAGCACGTGACGCAGGCAGACATAGCTGACCAGCGAGGTGAGAATGACCCCCCAGGTGGCGAGCCCGCCCGCCGCCAGGGCCACCTGCCGCACGGCCACCTGCTTGGTGGAAAAGCCACCCTGAAACAGAATGAAGACCAAGGCGAGGTTGGCGATCTGGTTGGTGAGGGCCGCATCCTCAAAGTACCAGACATTGAGCACGTCGCTGCCAAACAGAATGCCGGTGCCCAGCGCCACCAAAATCACCGGCACGCTGAAGCGATCCAGCCAGACTGCCGCGATGACGATCAGGATCAGCAGGGAGGGGGCGATGAGGTAGGTGTAGGAGAGATCCATGGTCGTTGGAAACTACGGCAGGGCCGTTTATCCAACAGCATCCGGCTGGGAATCCAACCGCGAATTCTCCGACCCTGGCGTTTTCGCCGGAAGGGCACACGGCGCGCTCCGGAGAGCGCGCATGGCTTCAGCCTGCTCGCTCAGGGTCGAACGCGTGGCCACCACCAAAGAGGCGGGTGGTCTTCGACACACACGCGCTCCGTCGTGGCGGGGTGAAATTCCGTTTCCACTCATGACTTCCTTGAGTCAGGGCTCCCCGAAGGGAGTGGTGCTCGGGAAGGGACTCGAACCCTTAAGCCTTGCGGCACAAGATCCTTAGTCTTGCGCGTATACCAATTCCGCCACCCGAGCGAGGGTTGAAAACGGGCCGCAACAATAGCACGGCCCATCGAGATGCAAGGGATGTTTTAACTTTTTCGCACCGGCAGATCCCAGGCCTTGAGGTAGTCGATCCTTTCGCGACGAAAACCCAGTGCCAGCAGGCGCGTCTCGAGGTCGGGCAGGTGGGCGGCACCGTAGAAGATCGCCAATTTGCGGCGGCCGTTTTTGACCTCGCGCGCCATGACTTCGAGGGCGTGACGGTTGCGCTCGCCAACCAGAGTGGTGCCACCGCCCGCCTCAACACCCGCCAGAATGGGTTCGAGGCTGTCGAACTCGCGGCCGATCAGCCGCTTCATCTCGGTGGCGCTGTCGCCACTGAAGAGGATGCGCAGCAGCGCTGCCAAACCCGGCTGCGGACGGTCGCCAGCGACTGCCTTCTGCGCCTGCAGCGCCTTGAACCAGAGTCCGAGAAAACTCTCCTGGCGCTTCTCCTGTGACGCGAAGAACGCCTCGGTGGTGAGGTCCGCATGCAGGAAGTTGGCGGCGCCATAATCGATGCAGTCCAACTGGCCTTCGAGTTCCAGGCTGCGGCGCAGGGTTTCCTGCAGGCGCCCCAGCCAGGCGAGCCGCTCATCGGCGGCCCCCGCACGCAGTTCCTGCTTGCCGGGATGCGGCCCGCCAATGAGCTCGTACAAGACAGCCTCGTAGGCGGTGAAGCGACGGTTCAATTCGTCGAAGTAGGCGCGGTCGGCCACATGCACGGCACCGACCAGATCGACTTGCACGCCGTCGTCGCGCTGGTAGCGCACGAGCGCGGTCTGCAGGGAATCCCCCGACTCGGCCTCGACGAAGCGGATGAAGTCGGTGGGCTCAGCCGTGGGCGGTCCGTCCGCCGCCGACGCTCCGGCCAGCAGCAGGACGAAGGCGAGGGCGGGCCGGTGCATGGGGTCAGCGACGGAAGATCTGCGCGAAGAAGGCCTTCAGTTCCTCCCACGAGGCCTTGTCGGCGGATTCGAGGTAGGCGGCGCCCTTCGAGGGGTCGTTGCCGGCGGCCTTCTGGGTGAAGGCGTGCACGGCGCCGGGGTATTGGACGAGTTTGTAGTCGACGCCGGCGTCCTTCATCTCCTTTTCGAAGGCGGCGAGGTCGGCGGGCGCGACGAAGGGATCGTCGGCGCCATGCAGGGCGAGCACGCGGCAGCGGATGTTGCGGCCGTCCTGCGGTTTGGGGGAATCCAGGCTGCCGTGGAAACTGACGGCGCCCTTGAGCGGCGCACCGGCACGCGCGAGTTCGACCGCGGCCAGACCGCCGAAGCAGTAGCCGATGCAGGCGACCCGGGCGTCATCGGTGCGGCTATCGGCCAGCAGCACCTTCAGGCCCGCCTGCAGACGCGCGCGCAGCAGGTCGCGATCCTTCTTGTACTTGCCCGCCTCCTGGCCGGCTGCCGGCGGCTTCGGGCGCACCCCCTTGCCGTAGACATCCGCCACCAGCACGTTGTAACCGAGGGCGGCGAGTTCGCGGGCGCGCTCCTTTTCATGGTCGCTGATGCCGGTCCACTGGTGGACGATGAGCACGGCGGGGCGACGGCTGTCGTTGGCGTCGTCAAAGGCCTGCCAGCCCTCACAGAGGACTTCACCGGCCTGGTATTCGACCGGACGTTCGACGATGCCGGCGGTGGCGGACAGGGCAAACAGGCAGGGCAGAAGGAAGCGCATCATGGGTCAACCTAGCCCGGCTTGGCCGGTGCGCAAGACAGGGCTGCCGCGAACAGGGGCTCAAAAGGGGGTGAGGCTGCCCATGTCGATCAGGGTGAATCCCTTTTTGTTCTGCAGTTCGTCCTCGACCACACTCATGGCATTGCCGAGTGAGCCGCCGAGGGCGTTGGCACGGTCGCTGAGCTTGACGTCGAACCGGAGAGTGCTCTTCGCGCTGGTGTGCTCGGCGAAGCGACCGTCCAGGTAGTCCATGTCCAGCGGCGCGAACTCGCTGGAGTAGCGCATGTGCAGGTGCAGCCCCTTGAGGCTGGGCGCCGCGTCGATCTTGAACCCCGCCTCGCGCAGTGGGATCTGTGAACGGTTGCCGGTGAGCATGCCGGTCTTTGAATTGAAGACATCCTTGGTGTCGCCCAGATCCGCGAGGTCTTCGGACCATTTCGCATTGAACATGCGATGCAGTTCCAGCGCCTTGCCGCGTCCGGCGATGTTGGGGAAAAGCACAGGGCCGCCCTTGGCGAAGTCGCCGCTGTAGCGATGAAACTGCTTGTTGCGCTGATCGAGGATGTACAGCGCGTAGCTAGGATTGCCCAGAGTCGAGATGATGGCGATCATCATCTGCGTCTGCGACCACTTGCGCAGCAGGGTCTCGCCGCTGCCGGTGTAATAATAGAAGCCGTCGGTCTTGTTCACCGTGCTGCCGCGGTAAACCGCATGTTCGGCATGAAGCGGGGCGGCGCAGGCGAACATCAGGCCGGAGGCGACGGAGACATTGCGGAGGAACAGGCTTTTCATGAGGTTTGCCGGCTGCGGCAGCCAGGGCCCTCTGGGCTCTTTGGCGCCAATTTCGAGGAATAACCTATTTTAACTCGAAATGGGTGGGCGACACCAGCAAAAAGCGCTGGAGGGTCATGGGCTCTTCAGGACCAAATCCGCATCGTAACGATGTCGATTGGCCGCCCACCAGGTCGCCGCGGCGGCGGCGCTGGTGAATTCCTGGTCGAACAGGAAGTCCAGCGCCAGGCGGGTTTCCTCGCGCACCTCCGGCAGTGGGGCGGCGAGGCCGGTGAACAGCGACGGCAAAGAGGTGGGCGCGGCCTCGACCAGCAACTCGCCGACGGCGCGCAATGCGACATCGGCATGGCGGCCCTGCAGCGCAGCGGCGCGCAGGCGCGATTGCACGGCATCCGATTGCTCGGTCACCGCCTCCAGAGTCGACAGGCGGACGACAGCACTGCTGTCGCCCAGCGCTGGCAGAGCAAAGTCAGCGAAACCCGAGCCGACCCGTGCCGCTGCCAGCACCGCTGCGGCACGCAAGTTTTCCTCCGGCGCTCGGCGCGCCAGTTCCAGAGCGGACAGGATGGCGGGATCGAGGTTGCCGGCGAGCAGGTCGATCGCCCGCAGTCGCGCGGCCTCGCCCCAGCCCGGCGCCGACAGGGCGGTGCGCACCAGTTCGATCAATTCCACCGAGTAGCATTCGGCCTCGAGTCGATCGAGCACGGCCAGGCGCGCGGCGTCATCGGTCGCCTGCCAGAGTTGCTCGGTCAGGGGTTGCCGGACCGACTCCGCCGCAGCGTCGAGGCGGCGAAACTCGCG
Organism: Verrucomicrobiota bacterium; assembly: GCA_023428335.1. Classification (GTDB taxonomy): domain Bacteria; phylum Verrucomicrobiota; class Verrucomicrobiia; order Verrucomicrobiales; family Verrucomicrobiaceae; genus Prosthecobacter. The sequence continues at coordinate 4,310 of JAEYYS010000356.1, forward strand.
ACTCTGATCCGGCAGGGCAGGGAAGGCGACCTCGAACTCGGGCGGAGTTGGCTGGACCACCTCCCGGGGCACTGTCTCTTGAGTCAGCGTCAGGGCAGCGCCACTGCCGCCGGTTGGCCGTTGCAGCCAAGCGATGGCCAAGCCACCGACCAAGGCGCCGCCAGCACTCGCCAGCAGAAGGCGCAGGGACGTTCGCATGCGAGGATTGTCCAGGATTGCCCCGCGCAGGGCAAGACCAAACCGCCGGTTGCATCTGCCGTCGCCCGTTAGATGCTGCGGCCCATGCCGCCGCCCGAACCTGCCGACTGTCGCCGTCGCAACCGCTTGCGCCTGCTGCTTTGGGGGCTGCCGGCGCTGGTCGTGGCGGGTCTGGTACTCGCCGGTGCGCCACAGGTGGCAGCCGGTTGGTTTGTGGCGGTCGGTCTCGTCTTCACCCTTGGCACGCTGCGACCTGCCTCGCGCCTGTTCGGTCCGCACCAGAGCAAACTGCCTGCCACCCAAGCGGCGCGGGGCGAGGTCTGGCTCACCTTCGACGATGGCCCGGATCCCGTGACGACGCCCATCCTGCTCGCATGCCTCGCCCGCCACGGGGTGCGAGCCGGCTTTTTTCTCATTGGCGAGAAAGCCCGTCGCCACCCCGATCTCGTGCGCGCCATTGCCGCCGGCGGTCATCTCATCGGCAACCACAGCCAAAGCCATCCCGCGGGTCGCTTCTGGAGCCTGCTGCCCGTGGCCATGTGGCGCGAAGTCGCTGGTTGCCAGCAAACCCTGACCGAGATCCTCGGCTCGCCTCCGACCCTGTTTCGTCCACCGGTCGGTCACCACAACCCCTTTGTCGCCGCGCCACTGCAGGCCCTCGGTCTGACGATGGTGCTGTGGAACTGCCGCGGCTTCGATGCCGTCCTGCGTGATCCGGTCGCCGTGCGGCGTCGCCTGGAAGCCGGCCTGAAGCCCGGAGCCATCGTGCTGCTGCACGAGGGGAGAGCCGACGCGGGAGAGCTGCTCGAAGGCGTTCTAGAGAGTCTTGGCGACCGAAATTTACGGGCGGCATTACCTGATTTCGTATTGTCTAGAAATTATGGTAAATGTAATTAAGATAATGAAAACACCGAATTATCGTGTTAATGATTCGTACCTTGCTCAGGATCAAAACCTGCAGACTTTCTAGTTAGGATAATGTGAAATCTAGGGAAGTTCCCAAAGCTTGGGTTGCCATCTCGGAGTCGGCGTCTAGCATGCCGAACTCATGCTGGCGAAACCCCTCTCCCACGTCGCTTCCGCCCTCCTCCTGCTGACCTCTGTCGTCCACGCCGCCCCCGACGACTTGGACACGAGCTTCCTCACCAATGTCGGTGCCGGCCTGACCGGTTCCGGTTATCCGGACAGCTTCCCAACCGGGGCCGTGCAGGCCTTGGGCATCCAACCGGATGGGAAAATCCTCATCGGCAGTGGCGGCGGCATGTCGCGTTTCAACAACGCCGGCGAACTGACCGCACTCAAGCGCCTGAATGCCGATGGAACGCTCGACGGCAGCTTCGCCCCGAACAGCGC
>JAEYYS010000391.1 GCA_023428335.1 Verrucomicrobiota bacterium
CTGCAGGCCCTGGCGGACGACGGCACCGGCACCGATGTGCGCGCCGGCCCCGACGCGCACGCCGCCGCAGAGCAGGGCGCCGCTGGCGAGGTGGACGTGGTCGCCGATCTCGCTGTCGTGCTCGACGACGGCGGCGGTGTTGACAAGCACGTTGGCACCGAGGATCGCGCCGGTGTTGACCACGGCCCGTGCGAGCACCTGGCAGCCCTCGCCAAGTCGGGCCGAGGGCGAGACCCAGGCGGTGGAGTGCCGCACGGCGAGCGGGGTCAGGCCGGCGGCGACGGCGGCTCGGAACAGGTTCGCGCGCGCGGTGGTGTCGGCGGTGGAGCCGAGACCGACGGCAAAATGCGTGAACCCGCGCGCGGCCAGGTCCGGCAGCAGGTCATCGCCACCGAGCACCGGCACGCCGGCGACCTCCTGCAGGCCGGGGCGGGCGTCGAGGATGGCGTCAAAGGTCTGCGGCAGGCGCGCCTCCAGCAGGACGCGTCCGTGACCACCGGCACCGAGGAGTACGCATTTCATAGGTCGTGGAAGGTCTTGTCGCGCAGGCGCGCGTCGAGCGGCACGGTGGCAAGCAGGTCCACCAGGCGTTCGGCGGCATGGCCGTCGCCAAAGAAGGCTTCCTGGCCGGTGGCTTGAGTCTTGAAGGCCGGCGTCAGCGCCGTCTGCACGGCGGCGACGATGGCGTCAGGTTCAAAGGGCGCGTCGATGACGTTGGCGGCCCGCAGACGGCCCTTTTGCCGGTCGCCGAGGTTGACCACCGGCAGGGCGAACGACGGCGCTTCGAGCAGGCCGCTGGAGGAGTTGCCGACCATGGCGAGGGCTTCGGCGAGCATCGAGTAGTAGGCTTCGGGGCCGAAGTTTTCCACCCAGCGCGCGTTGGCGTGGGCGCGGCAGAACTCGAGCACCCGGGCGCGGATGACACTGCCGGCGGTGTCGGCATTGGGCATGGTGAAGACCACCGGCAGATCGAGCCGGGTCAGGGCGTCGAGCAGGGCATCGGTCTGTGGGCCGGCGAGTTCCGGGGCGTTGGTCGTTGGATGCAGGGTGACCAGCAGGGGCGGCTCGCGCAGGTCGAGATCGAAGCGGGCCTCCAGTTCCGCGCGCGTCAGTCGCTGCAGGGTGCGCAGGTTGTCGAGCGCGAGCGCGCCGCAGCAGAGCACGCGCCAGGGTTCCTCGCCGAGTTGGATGACGCGGCGGCGGTAGGTTTCGGTGGCGACCCCGTGCAGATGGCTGAGTTTGGTGAGCGCGTGGCGGAAGCGATCGTCCATGGCGCCCTCGCTGAGTTCACCGCCGTGCAGGTGCAGGATCGGCAGGTTGAAGGGCACGGCAGCGAGCGCGGCGGCAAACATTTCAAAGCGGTCGCCAAGCACGACCAGCACATCGGGTGGTGCGGCGGCGTAGTGGCCGCCAAAACCGGCGACGCCGGCGGCCATGGCGGCGGCGATGCCCTGCGGGCTGTCGTCGTCCTGCAGCACCGGGATGCCGGCGGCGACCGGGAAGCCGTCCCTGGCCACGAGATCCACCGTGCGACCGAAGCGGTCGTCGAGGTGCATGCCGGTGACCAGCACCTGCAATTCGAGCGCCGGGTGATCCTGAATCGCCCGCAGCAGCGGCCGGTAGATGCTGTAATCGGAACGGCCGGTGCTGACGACGGCGATGCGTCTCATGCGAGATCCTCCCAGCGGATGAGGGCGCCCTCGGCGATGTCGCATTGGGCGCGCTTGCCCGGCAGTTCGTGCAGGCGTGCCGGCGGGATGCCGGTGCCGGGGCGGCGCAGGACCAGCATGGAGGGTTCGAGGATGCTGCCGGCGGGGATGGCGCGGCGGGCGACAACGCTGCGGCGGACGATCTGGGCGACCGCGAGTTCGTCGGCCCCTGGCTGCTTGCGTGCTTGGCCGAGCAGCACTTCGGCGCGGCGGATGGCGTGGACCATCTCGGCGAGTTCGCCGGGTTCGAGCGAGGCCTTGTGATCGGGGCCGGGCAGGTCGCGGTCGAGGGTGAAATGCTTTTCAATGACGCAGGCGCCGGCGGCGACGGCGATCACCGGCGCCTCGATGCCCTCGGTGTGGTCGGAGTAGCCGATCGGCACGCCGAGGGCGTGGCGCAGCACGTGCATGGCGCGCAGGTTCGCCTCCTCGGGCGGGGTCGGGTAGCGGGTCACGCAGTGCAGCACGGTGACCGGGCCGCTGCCGGCCTCGCGCAGGGTGGCGACCGCGGTTTCCGCCTCCTCGATCGTGCCCATGCCGGTGGAGACAATGACGGGGCGACCGAAGGCGCCGATGTGGCGGAGGAAGGGCAGGTTGGTCAGCTCGCCGGAGGGGATCTTGAAACAGCGCATGCCCAGGCCGGCGAGGTAGTCGGCGCTGTCCTCGTCGAAGGCGGTCGACATGAATTCAATGCCCATTTCGGCGCACAGGCCGGCGAGTTCACCGAAGGCTTCCAGCGGCAGTTCCAGGCGCTTGAGCATGTCGAACTGGCTCTCGGTGCGGCCGGTGTTGCGCGCCTGGTAATCGGCCTGCGGGGCGTCGGCCGTGACCAGATGGCCGGCCTGAAAGGTCTGGAATTTGACCGCATCGGCACCCGCGGCGGCGGCAGCGATGACGAGCTGGCGCGCCAGGGCGAGGTCGCCATTGTGGTTCACCCCCGCTTCGGCGATGATGAAACAGCGACCGGTGTTCTCGGCCAGGGAGTCCGCGGATTCGATCATGGAAAGCGGCAATAACCCCTGCGTGCCCGGCCTGTCAACCGTGGGCGGCCCCGGCGGTTCCGATCCATCCCAGGGTTGCCAGCCCGGGCATTTTCAGCATGCTGACGTCCCGTCTCCCATGCCCCGCACGCTCGTTCTCACCGGTTCCCTCGCGCCCCAGGCGCTGGAGCGACGGCTGGCCGAGGTGGCGGAGGGCGCGGTCGTGCTGGAGTACGACACCCTGCTCGAGCGGTCGCGCTATCCCGGCGTGGTGGCCTGGCTGAGCACCCGCGACATCTTCGGTCGCGACGCGGCCATGCCCCTGCTGGCGGGCATGACCGAAGCCATGGAGCCCTACCTGCGCTCGCGGCCGGAACTGGGCGATCGGCCCGGCGATGCCGATCTGCGCAAGGCGGCGCTTGGCGGCGAGTTTCAGGACCGGATGTCGATGCGGCTGTTCAACCTGGCCCTGCGCGACCATCTGTGGAGCCGCTTTGAATTCGATCGCCTCGTCGTCTGCGCCGGCAGCGGCGTCAGCTTCGGTTTTTGGCGTGAGGTGGCGGCGGAAAAGGGATTGCCGGTCGAATGCCTCGCTCCCGAGTGGCGGCCGCGCAGCCTGCGCCGTCGCATCGAGCGCTGGCTCTGTCGCTGGCGGCGCGCGCCGGCGGTGGTGGCGACCGAAGCCGTCCGATGCGAGGCGCCCCCCGCCGAAGCCCCCCTGGTGCTGTGCGCGAGTGGTCGGGTCGCCCGCCTGATGGCCCGCGAAGCCGCGGCGCCGCGTTTTCGCCTGCAGACCGTGACCGCAGCCGAGTTGGGTGAACC
>JAEYYS010000004.1 GCA_023428335.1 Verrucomicrobiota bacterium
AAGCTCGGAAAGTCCCGTCCGCCCCCCGCCCCCGCCACCCCTACTTCTGGCACTTCGGGCAGAAGAAGGTCGAGCGATTGCTCATGACGGTGCGGCGGATGGTACTGCCGCAGGTGCGGCAGGGGTCGCCTTCGCGGTCGTACACGCGCAGGGTCTGCTGGAAGTAGCCGGGCTCGCCCTTCTCATTGACGAAGTCGCGCAGGGTCGTACCGCCCATCTCGATGGAGGCGGCGAGCACTTCGCGGATGGCCTCAACGAGTTTGGCGAGTCGGGGCTTGCTGATGCCACCGGCGGAACGGTCGGGGCGGATGCCGGCGAGGAAGAGGGCCTCGCAGGCATAGATGTTGCCGACGCCGGTGACGACGTGGGAATCCATGATGACCGCCTTGATCGGCGCGCTGCGCCCGCGGCAGGCCTGGTGCAGGTGCTCGGGGGTGAAGTCCGGGCCAAGCGGTTCGGGCCCGAGTTCGGCGAGCAGCGGGTGCGCTTCCGGATCGCCCGGCACCCACAGGCAGGCGCCGAAGCGGCGCGGGTCATGGAAGCGGATCTGGCGGTCGCGGTCGGTGGTGAGGGCGACATGGTCGTGCTTCTTCCAGGGCTGGGCGGGATCGCTGACGCGCAGGCTGCCGGACATGCCCAGGTGCAGGAGCAGGGTGCCGGCCGGGGTGGTGAAAAGCAGGTACTTGCCGCGGCGGCGGGCCGACCCGATGCGCTGGCCCTCAAGTTCGTGGATCGAGTAGGGCACCGGCCAGCGCAGCCGGCGGTCGCGCACGATGACCTCGCGCACGGTCCGCCCCACGAGCCAGGGAGCGACCCCGCGCAGGGTGGTTTCCACCTCGGGCAACTCAGGCATGGACGTCGCCGCTGCCCTCACTGAGAGCCTGTTCGAGCGCACGCCAGGCGAGCATGGCGCACTTGACGCGCTGGGGGAATTTCTGCACGCCTTCGAGCAGTTGCAGTTCGCCGAGCGCGTCCTCATCGGCCACCTGGCCCTCGCCGGTGACGACGCTGCGGAAGTCCTGGAGCAGGCCGGCGGCCTTGGCCTTGCTGGCGCCCTTGACCTTGACAGTCATCATCGAGGCGCTGGCCTGGCTGATGGCACAGCCTTGGCCGCTGAACTTGACGTCCTCAATGCCGCCTTCGGGATTGAGCTTGAGCCAGAGGTCGATCTCATCGCCACAGGTCGGGTTGTCGCCGTGGACATGGATGCAGTCGCCACCGAGTTCGCCGTGGTTGCGCGGGTGGCGGGAGTGATCGAGGATGACCTGCTGGTAGAGGTCGCGGAGGTCGTCGGAAATGGGCATGGACGGGTCAAGTAAAACCGGGGGCCGGGGCACGCAATCGGAAAGGAACGCGTAGGTCAAGGTCAGCGGATGCGTGACCAGGCATTTATCCCACTTGCCCCTTGCATCGCTTTCGTGACGAAGCTCATGAAGAATTCCGGCTGCCCCAAAGATTTGTGGCGCGGGATCGTTGGAAGGTGTAAGATAATCCTACCATGACCACCGTTTTATCACAGAAAGGCCAGATCGTCCTGCCCAGCCCGGTGCGGGAACGCCTTCACTTGGAGGCCGGCCAGGACTTTGAAGTATGGATCGAGGACGAGGACACCATCCTCCTCCGACGCATCAGCCGCCGCCCCAACGAGGGACTCGTGGAGCACCTGTTGTCCTGTCCGTTTCCTCTCGAGCTTCCTCCGCGTGACAAAACCCCCGTTCGTCCAGTCTCGCTGTGAGCTTTCTAGTCGATACCAATGTTCTGAGCGAGTTGGCCAAACCCAAGCCGGACGCCAAAGTGGTGGCGTGGCTTCGTGACAATGAACCCAAACTCTATGTCAGCAGCATTTCCATCGGCGAACTGCGCAAAGGGGTCGAGAGCCTGCCGACGGGAAAACGTAAGACTGGTCTACAGACCTGGCTCAACGGCATCTGCCAGAGAATGGAAGGCCGGATACTGAGTTTCAACACCTCCACCGCCCACGTCTGGGGACAACTGGTTGCGCGTTGGGAGAAGTCTGGCCACACCGTGCCTGCAATCGACAGCCAGTTGGCGGCCACGGCATCGCGCCATGGATTGACGATGGTGACCAGAAACGTGGATGACTTCAAGTGCACCGGGTTGAAGGTGCTGAATCCCTTCCAACAGTAACTTTTCCCGTGGTCACTGCTGAACGGTTCTCAGCGGAGCGCTGCTGATGTTGCAGCGTCACAAAAGACATTATCGATGAGTTCAGAGGGATCACGGGGCTCACTCGCGGCCCCCACTTCACCACAGACGCAAGTTCCGGAGGCAACGCAGCGCTAGTTCGCCCTTCCCTGCCATTGCAACCCTCCGCGGCGGCGTCAGCCAAAGAACCGGATCGCCTCGCGCAGGACCTCGAGCAGGCGGTGGACCTCCTCGGGGGTGTTGTAGAAGTAGAAGCTGGTGCGGCTGGTGCCCGGCACCTTGAAACGCTTCATGAGCGGCTGGGTGCAGTGGTGACCCCCGCGCAGGGCGACGCCCTGGGTGTTGACGAACTCGACGAGGTCGTGCGGGTGGGCGCTGGCGAGACTGAAGGCGGCAAGCGCGGCGCGCGGGCTGGCCGGACCGAGCAGGCGCAGGCCGGGCAGCTTCTGCAGGCCTTCCCAGGCGAGCCGGGTGAGGGCTTCGCCGTGGGCGTGGATGACGTCGAGGCCGATGGCGTCAAGGTAATCCATGGCCGCGGCCAGGCCGATGGCGCCGGAGATGTCGGGCGTGCCGGCCTCGAAGCGGGCGGGCGGTGCCTTGTAGGTGCTCGATTCGAGGGTGACGCCGAGGATCATCTCGCCCCCGCCCTGCCAGGGGTCCATCGTTTCGAGGAGTTCGTAGCGACCATACAAGGCGCCGATGCCGGTGGGCCCGCACATCTTGTGGCCGGAGAAGGCGTAAAAATCGCAGCCGATCTCGCGCACGTTGACCGGCAGGTGACCGGCCGCCTGGGCGCCGTCGACAAAGGTCGTGATGCCGAGCGCGCGGGCCTTGGCGCAGAGTTCGCGGGCCGGGTTGATTGTGCCGAGCGAGTTGGAGATGTGGACGAAGGCGAAGAGCTTGACCGGACCATCGAGCAGGGCGTCGAGCTGCTCAAGATCAAGCGTACCGTCGTCGAGCACCGGGATGTGGCGCAGGGTCGCGCCGCTGCGCTGGGCGGCGAGCTGCCAGGGCACCAGGTTGCTGTGGTGCTCCATGCCGGTGGTCAGGATGACGTCGCCAGGCTTGAGGAACTGCGCGGCCCAGACCTGGGCCACCAGGTTGACGGCCTCGGTCGTGCCGCGGGTGAAAATGATCTCCTCCGGGCGGGCGGCGCCAAGGAAGCGGGCGGTACGGGCGCGTGCGGCCTCAAAGGCATCGGTGGCGCGCATGCTCAGCTCGTGCAGCCCGCGATGAACGTTGGCGTTGTCGGCCTCGTAGTAGTGGCGCAGCACGTCGAGCACCTGGCGCGGCTTCTGGCTGGTGGCGGCGTTGTCGAAGTAGACGAGCGGCCGGCCGTGCACCTGCTGGTGCAGGACGGGGAAATCGGCGCGCAGATGGGAGAGATCGATCATGGGGGCGAATCAGGATGGCACGGTGCGGGCAAGTCTCAACCCCTCACACGCGCAGCAGGTGATGCTTGGGTTTGCCATGGCGCTGGCGGTGGGTGAGCGGCGGCAGGTCAAGATGGAAAAGGTGGCGCAGGGTTTTGTCGTGGCGTTTCAGCACCCGGCCGGCCTCGGCCTGCAGGGCCTGCCAGCGACGCCAGGGGTGGTCGGGCGCGTGCACGAGGTGACGCAGCAGACTCAGCCATTCGACGTAGGCGCGCGAGAGATCGCCCTCGGCCACCCCGCGGCGCAGCTCGCGCGCGTCGGGGCGCTCCGGGTGCAGCAGAGCGTCGAGCAGTTCCGCCGCGCCCTCGCCGTAATCGACCGGCAGACCGTGCTCGAGGTAGCCGTGGTGGTTGACGTAGCCGTAGGTGTTGCGGCAGACCGCGGCGAGCCGCTCCGAACCGCAGGCGACCGGCAGGTCGAGCTTGGCACCGCTGCGCAGGTTGGCGAGGTGCGGAATGAGGTCCTCGACCCGGTAGCTTTCGTCCTCGAGGGCGGCGACCACGGCCAGCCCCTCCCCGCCCTGGAAGAAGGAAAAGATCTCGCCGCGCCGGGTGGGCGCACCGCGGGCGTCGATGAGTCCCAGCGCCCGCCAGGCATGGATCGGCGAACCCGGGCGCGGCTGGCGTTCGCCGGCAACGGCATCCTGGGATTCGACGGCCGTTTCGCGTCGGACCATGACCGTGCGCTCACGCGGCTGGAAGAGCGGGCGATCGTGCGAGTCGCGATACGCCGGCGCCTCGAGTTCGGCCAGGTCGAAGACTGCGAAGACCAGGCCCTCCTTGTCGACCAGGCCCGTCAGACGCGGCCTGGCGGCGGGCAGGAACTCCGGATGCGGCGCCAGAATCGCCGCGGCGAGGCCGTCGGCATGAAGGATCTCGATTTCCTCCAGCGCCACTTCCTCCTGCTTGCGCGGCAGGCTCAGCAGGCGACGCAGGCCCTTGGGCGGCCGGACGCGGCGCGGGCCCTCGCCCTCGATGGGCACGCCGAGGGGCACCTCCACGCCATAGCGCTCTTTGTCGAGTTTGCCGACCCGGCCAAGGCCGTGGGCAAAGCGGGCGACAAAGCCCGGCACGCTCAGGGCTGGCGCGATGCGTTCCGGGTCGGCCAACCAGACCTGGGCAAGCGGCAGACGTTCGTCGGGCACCTGGGCCCGGCGCTCCCACTCGCCCTGCGAGTTGAAGATCTGCTTTTCGGTCGCCTCCAACCCAAACAGCGCCTTGGCCTCGCGCAGGCCCTCGGCGAGCGCGCCTTCCCCGCCCTCCTCCAGACCGAGCAGGGGTGGCACGCGGGCATAGAGTCGGTCGGCAAAGCGCGCGGCCGCCTCGAAGGGGCAGGCCTCCGTCTGCGCGGGATGCTTCATGACGCGCAGGAAGCCCGGCCAGGCGAGCTGGCTGCTGCGGTGCAGGCGCGCCGGACGGGCAT
>JAEYYS010000236.1 GCA_023428335.1 Verrucomicrobiota bacterium
ACACCGAGGCCGGCATCGCCAAAACGCCCGACGACTGCACGCCGAAAAAAATCGCCGAGGCCGCCCAGGCCGGCGACGACATCGCCCGCCAGATCTGGGATGAGGTGGCCGACTGGCTCGGCACCGCCCTCTCCAGCATCGCCTGGCTGCTCAACCCCGACGCCTTCGTCATCGGCGGCGGCGTCGCCCAGGCCGGCGACCTCATCTTCGACCCGCTCAAGCGCAAGGTGCAGTCCATGCTCAGCACCGTCGTCTGGGAGCGCCTGCAGATCGTGCCCGCCCGCTTCAGCAACGAATCCGGCATCATCGGCAACGCCGCCCTCGCCGCCGACAGCCAGCCCGGCTAGAAGCGCAGAGCTTGGAGCCAAGAGCTCAGAGGCTCAAGTCCCTACTCTCCACTCCCCACTCTCCACTCCCGACTCCCCCCATGTCCCTCCCCTCCGACCGCGCTGAACTGGCCGCCCTGCTGCGTGCCAAATCCGTCAAGACCGGCACCTTCACCCTCGCCTCCGGCAAGGAGAGCGACCTGTATGTCGACTGCCGCGTCACCACCCTCGACGCCCGTGGCGCGGTCCTGGTCGGCCGGGTGCTGCACGACCTGCTGCGCCGCGAGGAAGCCGCGCGCGGCCTGAGCATCGGCTCGCTCGGCGGTTTGACCCTCGGGGCCGACCCCATCTCGCTCGCCGTGGCGATGAGCTCCAGCCTGGCCGGCGATGCCGATCCCGTGCAGCCTTTCACCGTGCGCAAGGAGCCCAAGGGCCACGGCCGCGGCAGGCGCATCGAGGGCAGCTTCAACCCGGCCCGCCCGGTCGTGGTCGTCGACGACGTCATCACCACCGGCGAATCCACCCTCAAGGCCATCCGCGCCATCGAGGAGGAGGGCGGCAAGGTCGCCTTCGCCCTCGTCCTGGTCGACCGCCAGGAGGGCGGCAAGGAGAACATCGAGAGCCAGAGCTGCCCGGTGGTCGCCGCCTTCACCCGCGAGGAACTGGTCGGTCCCGCCGCCTGACCCGCGCCATGCCCGCGCTGACCACCTACACCAAGCCGCTGACGCCCGCCCAGGCCGCCAGCCTGCGGGCGATTCTTGAGGAAGAGGGCTGGGCCTTCGAGAGCAAGCCCTGGTGCCTGTTCGCCGCCAGCCGCGGCAAGGCCAACGTGCTCGTCTACGAGAAGGGCCCCAAGGTCGTCGTCCAAGGCAAGGACACCGAGGCCTTTGTGCTCAACACCCTGGAGCCGCGCGTGCTCGGCGTCGCCGAACTCGGCTACGAAGAGGTCCACCACCCCGAGCACTTCCAGCCGCACCTCGGCGTCGATGAAAGCGGCAAGGGCGACTTTTTTGGCCCGCTCGTCATCGCCGGCGTCTATGCCGATGCCAATGTGGCACGGATGCTGCGGGAGTGTGGCGCGGTGGACAGCAAACAGATCAGCAGCGACGCCAAGATCGAGAAACTCGCCGAGGCGGTGCGGGCCATTCCCGGCCTGCGCTGGGAGGTCGTGCAGATCAATCCCGAGCGCTACAACGCCCTGTACGCCAAGTTCGGCAACCTCAACCGCCTGCTCGCCTGGGGCCACGCCAAAGTGATCGAGGTCCTGCTCGAGCGCGTGCCCGACTGCCCGCGCGCCGTCTCCGACCAGTTTGCCAATCCCACCGTACTGCAGCGCGCCCTGCAGGAAAAGGGCCGCGGCATCGAGCTGGTCCAGCGCACCAAGGCGGAGAGCGACCCCGCCGTCGCCGCCGCCTCGATCCTGGCGCGTGAACGTTTTGTGAAGTGGCTGCGCGAAACCGGCGACAGCCTCGGCATCCCCCTGCCCAAGGGCGTGTCCGCGGCGGTCAAGGACAGCGCCCGCCGCATCGCCGCCACCCAGGGCGCCGAAGGCCTGGGCCGGGTCGCCAAGCTGCACTTCCGCACCACAGCGGAGGTGCTGGGCGATTAAAATCCCCTTCTGACGCCGCTTCCGCCAACGTATCACTTGCAAGCCTGCCCCGACGCTCTAGCGGTTTCCCATCCCTCTCTCGACATGGCCAACATCACCAAACGCGATCTCGTCATCGAGCTGAGCAACAAGCTCGGCTTCCGCCAGCAGGATGTCCTCGCCCTCGTGGACGGCTTCATCGAGCAGGTCAGCACCAGCCTCGAGCGCGGCGACGAAGTCACCCTGCGCACCTTCGGCACCTTCGAGCTGCGCAAGGCCAAGTCGAAGATCGGTCGCAACCCGAAAAAGCCCGGCGACTCCGTCGTCATCCCCGAACGCTTCGTCGTCCGCTTCAAACCCGGCCTCGAACTCAAGCAGCGCGTCGCCGCCCTGCCCGTGCAGCCGAAGGAGTAGCGCGCGAGAGAGGGGAAGGACGGTTGGTTTGGGGGGCAGTTTGCCCACGTTCAGTCGCGCCAGAGAGACAGCTTTGGCGTTAGCTGCGGCAGTCTATTAGCCTCCCTGTTCGTTCGGGCAAAAGGCTACGATGTGCTTCGGGTGAAAAGTCACTGAATCGTCAGACTTCAGGAGCTTCGTAAACTGCGGGCAACTGTCCAGCCGACCGATCAAGCACTGGTCACCGTAATCCGTGACTTCGACCCACATGTGCTCCGCTCCAAACACTTGGCCACTTCCGCTGGCTTTCATGGTTTCCCGATACTCGAAGATGAGCTTTACCGTATCGCCGGGTTTCGCAGCAAACCGCTGATCGTCGGCAGGAAGCGGTGCCGCGAGAGGTCGCACTTCATCAGACTGCTCAACCACCGCTAACTGAAAACCGTCCTTTTCGAACGTCGCGTAGGGGTAGTAGGAGGACTCCATATTGAATTGAGGATTGAACGGCCATGGCGGCAGGAACTGGAGGCGGGTCAGCGGTTCGGTGCGGCGTCTCCGTCTGGTTTCCTTGCGATGGCGATGACTTCTGACAAATCCTTCCGCAGCTCTGCCTCCAACTTGGAGAGATCGTGATCGGGAAAGTGAAACACCTCGACCCGATCCTCCTTCAATTCGGTCGCGACTTCACCGGCATCTCCAGCGGCCTTCCGTGTCACGGTGAAGTGACGAAACACCGCGGAAACAATTTCACCTTCCGAAAAGTGGCATTGCCAGTGCTTCCCCTCCGCTGAGTGTTCAACGAAGGCATCGATGGTGAGAATCCTGCCGCCAACCGAGGTCACCGCAATGTTGCTTCCACCGCACGCCTCCTCCCAATCCTTGTTTTCGGTCTTCGGTGATTCCGCAACCGCTACCGTGACACTCAGGACAAACGCAAGGAGGGCGCGTTTCAGCGTTTTCATTGTCTTTGTGGAATACTTCGCTGAGGCACGTTCGCGCGAAAGACTTCGGTGACACCGCCGACGGCCACGGGCCTTAGCCACCACGGTGACGATGAACCTGCTTGTCTGGTGGTGTTGGACGGCGGTGGATCGGTTGGTCTAACGTGGGCCTCATCACGGTTCGATACCACAGGTATGGCGGCAACAGAAGGGCAATCCCGATGGGCGGAATCAAAAGGCAGATGATCGCCACCAGAACATACGGAATCATGAGGAGCCCGGCGACCATCACCATGGTTCGGCTTGGTATGAAAAGAGCCATCAAGGCCGGCCCAAGAGTCAGAGTCAGAAAAATTGCGGTTCCCTGGGAGCCCTGGTGTGAGCTGTCCTTGGTGAAGGAGCCGGCCATCCGACCGATCTCGCTCATGGCTAAGAAGCCGTAGATTACCGCCACAAACGCAGCCCCTGAAACAAGGCGAGCCATGGGGGTTGGTGGGCTAGTGTGTTTGGGATTCATCGCGATGTTTTCCACTTTTGGGCTCAACAGTGCCATCCAGCCGCCTTGTGTCAGAACTCATCGGACAGAAAGAAGCTTTGCTCGGTCACCTTTGCCCGAGGGGGCAGCCTGCATCCCTGAATTTTCTGCAAAAAACAGACGATTTTCAATTCAGAAATTGACGTAATTAAATGATCTGCATTCTTGGCGAGCTCAGGTTTCCCCTTTCAGTTCATAAAGTGTCTGTCCCTTGATCGAGTTATCTACCTGCTCCCTTCGTGGAATTCGTGCCCTTCGTGGTTCCTTCTGCTTCCGGGACACCCACGCTCCCCAGGAAATTTCGCACGGAGGGCGTGCAGCCCACGGAGTGGCAGGAACGAACGGAGGCCTTGGAACTCCGTGCCCTCCGCGTCCTCCGTGCGAGCCACAGCTCAGGGGGGAATCCCCGGGGTCACTGCCCCCGGCTACAGTGAACCCCACGACCTCACTCCGTCGGGCCGATGAAGACCTCGCCCGACAGCACCGGTGCGCCGCTGCCGGCGCCGGGCAGCAGGAAGAAACCCCAGGCCTTGGGCAGGGGCAGCGGCTGCGACGGCAGTTCCGGCAGGATCAGAGCCTCCAGCTTGGCCTTGCGACCGCCCTCGCTGAAGCCGCCGGTGACGAGACCGGTCGCCGCGGCGATCTTTAGGCTGATGGCGTTGTCGTTCGGCGCGATGCCGGTGACGGCGTTGGTCGTGGAAAGCGTCAGCGCACCGCCGGTCGGAGTCGTCAGACCGCCGCCGCTCAACACGAGCGACAGGCCGTCATGGGTCGCGCCGCCGCCCAGGCCGAGCACGCGCTGGCCCTTGGCCGGCGGCAGGTACACCCCGCCAACGGTGTCGAGGCCGAGGTTGAAGCCGGCGGGATACAGCGTGCCCGCGATCTCGGGTCGACTCCACTCCAAGGCACCGGCGACCTCGTTGTCCTCGGGCGCCGCCTCGGTGGCACCCACCCCGTGCTGCAGCAAGCCGGCCAGGCTGCCCCGGCCGGAGTACAGCGGCACAAACACCGGCAGGCTGCCGTCGGGCCAGAGCACGCCGGCAGCGGTGACCTTGGTGCCATCGGCCAGTTTGCCGGCCACCTTGGCCTTGCCGAAATTGTCGACCGTTTCCCGCAAGTACCCCGCCCCTTCCGGC
>JAEYYS010000060.1 GCA_023428335.1 Verrucomicrobiota bacterium
CGCCCGGGCCACGGCCCAGCCACCCGCCACGACCCACCTCGCCAGCACCAGATCCCAGGGCGGTTCACGACGCAGGCGCGCCAGCGCCGGGCGCAGGGCCGCGGCCATGAGGCGGTGGTTGAACAACCCGCCGAGCTTGGGCACGTAGGGCACCGGCAGAAACTCGGGGCGCAGCGGACGATCGATCTCGCGCGGCGCGAAGGCGCGGCGACGCAGGACCGGCCGCGGCGCGAGCACGCGGATCTCGTGGCCGCGCGCCTGCAGGTGGTGCAACACGGTGGCGTTGTCGAGCCCGCGGTAGGGTTCGCTCGTGTCGGGAAAAAGGTTGGAGACGAAGAGCAGCTTCATGGTCGGACCTCCTCGCGCCGGAAGACCCGCAGCCGGCCGGCATCCTTGAGGTCGGGACGGACAAGGGTTTCTTCCTGCACCAGCCGCCAGCCGGAGGCCGGGGCGGCCAAGGCTTCGGCGAGCAGAGCCTGGTGCGCCTGGCGTCGCTCCGCCGGTGGACTGTCATCCAAAAGGATCCAATCCACCCCACGCTGATCGAGGTGGGCACGAAGGGCGGCGGCCTCGGTGAAGGCGGCGCGATAACCGCGCCCCAGCCAGTCGCTCGAACCCAGTTCCTTGCTGGCGCGCAGCACCTGCAGGCGACCGCTGACCCGCGCCGAACCGTCGAGCGCAAAGGCCGCGGCGGCGACCACGGCGCCCTCGCCACGGGCATCGGAGGCGACCAGCCAGCGACCGGGTTTTGCCGCGGTCGATTCCGCCAGCACGCGGGTGACGGCCGTGCCATAGCCCGAGACCGTTTTCTGCGGGAGCAGGCCAACGCTGAGCAGGGTGACCGCCAGCAGGACCCAGGGCAGCCAGGTGCGCAGGACAGCGGCGGCAGGCAGACGGCCGAGCGCCTGCACGGCAAGCACCGCCAGCGGCACCAACAGCGGCACCAGGTAGCGACTGGAGACGCCGGCCGGCACCAGCAGCATCAGGGCCACACCGCCGGCAAGCCAGGCGAGCAGGACCGATTCGAACTCGCCGAGCCGGCCGTTGCGCCAACCCATTGCCGCCAGACGCAGCAGCGCCGCAACCACAACCACGAGCAGGGGCCAGCCGATGGCATGCGGCAGCAGGCGGCAGTACTGCACTGATGCATGACGGAAAAATGCCGGCACCGACTGCGCCACCATGCCCTCGCCGGTGATGCCGGCGGAATAGAGCATCCAGGGCGCTGCGAGCAGGGCGACCGGCAGGGCGGCCAGCCACCACAAGGGTTGTTTGAGCGAGGCCCAGCGGCGGGTGAACAGCACGGTCAGCGGCGGCAGGGCGGCGAGCATCAGGCCGGAACCCTTGGTGAGAATGGCCGCGGCGGCGAGCAGGCCGAAGGCGAGGGAATGCCGCGCCGAACCGCTCTGCAGAAACCGCGTCCAGGCCATGGCCGCGAGCAGACAGAGCAGAGCCAGTTGGAGGTCGGCCATGACCAGCACCGACAGCTTCAGCATGGGCGGCAGGGCGAGCGCCAGCAAGGCGGCCGCCCAGGCCGGGCCGGCACCGAGGTGGGGCGCGGCAAAACGCACGGTCGCCGCGGCGAGCAGGGCGAGAAACAGCACCTGCAGGATGATCAGGACGTCGGGATCCGGGTACGGCAGCAGGGCGATGCCAGCGGTCAGGTAATACCCTGGTGGATAGTGGCCAAGAGCCACCTTGGGGAAGGCTTCATAGTAGGCGCGGGCGAAGGCCATCGGCGACCTGCCCAGACCCTCCGCCAGAGAGTCGCGCAGCATCAGAGCGGTGACCGCGTGAGCGGGCTCATCGGGATCAGCACCGAGATCCGATTGCAGCGCGCCGGACTGCCAAAGCACCAGCGAGAACAGCGCCGCCAGCACGGTGCTGAGGGCGAGGGTCGGACCCGGGGCAGCGGCATTCATGGGCGAGCCTCAACCGACGATGTCGCCGACGTCGATCAGGTACATCTGCCGGCCGCCCTGGTGCGGCGAATCGATGCAGACGAGACGGCCGTCGCGACTGCTGCGCGGGTGGGTGTCGCAGCGCCACTCGCCGGTGTAGAAGGCCGGGCTGTAGAAATGGCCCAGGTCAACGCGGCGATCGGTCGGAATGTGATAGAGATAAGGCGTCTGCATGCGCTGCTTGTCCGGGTAGCTGTCGTTCAGCACCCAGGCATTGTCCGTACCGGGCAGGTAGGTGTTGTGGCCGTTGCGATCCATCTTGTCCTTGCCGACCACCGCCACCTCGCGGGTCTTGTCCTTGTAGAGATAAAACCGCTCGCCGTGGCTGGGGTGAAGGGCCCAGGCAAAAACATGCTGCGGATCGCGCCAGACAAAGTGCGAGGTGCGCCCGAGCGGATCGAGCACATAGAGGTCCCTGCCGTCCCTGTCGGCAGTGAACAGGCGGGTGTGAAAGGTCTTGTCGCCGTCGCCCTTCCAGCGGTGCAGGAAGATGAAGCGCGAGCCGTCCGGCGACACCAGCAGGTGGTTGAACCAGTGCTTGGCATTCGGGCTGAAACCGCCCTCGTGCGGAATGGCCAGCACTTGGGCGAGGGTGATGATCAGTTCCTGGCGGCCGCTCGCCAGATCCACCTTCCAAATGCCGGCATCGTCGGGTGCGAGCCTGTCGCGGTTCGGATCGGCAATGCCGGCATAGCCGTAGCCGGGGCGGGTGTCATTGAGGCGACGGAAATCCGGCGACACGCCCCACGTGCCATCGGGGCTGACCGCGTAGACCGGGTGCGGCAGGGTGCGTTTGCGGCCGGACTTCACCTCGAGCAGATGGCAGACAAACTGATCGCCCTCGCGATCATTCCACAGCACCGTGTCCGGAGTGCCCGGCAGCCACTGCAGCATGCAGCCCTGCTGCCAGTTCCAGGCGCGCGACGTGCCGAGTTCGGTCCAGTGGTCGCCGTCTTCGAGATCGACCAGACCGACGCGGATGACGTCGTCGGACCGCGGCGAGCGGTGTTCGAAGTCGACCTGGTTGCCGAGCACGAGGCGGTTTTGCGGGCAAAATTGCAGTTTGTCGTAGTAGGCGAACCAGTGAAACTGCGGGCCGCGGGTGATGGCGCGCACCGGGATGCGTGGCGCCTGGGCGCGCAGACCGGAGCCCGGGACAAACGCGGCCGCGAGGCCCGCGCGGAGGAAGTGGCGGCGGCTGGACATGCGCCGCCATGAAACACGGAATGGCCGGCGGGTCAAAAGCCAATGCGCGCGCGGGCGATTCACCGCGTTTCAGGCTTTACTCAGTCGGCGAATCCGGATTAAATCGACGAATAACCGTCGGATGACCGACGGTCCATGCCTTCATTCCACCCGATCCCATCCCATGAAATTCAGCCGAATCCGCCTCGCGCTACTGGCGCTCGCCTGCGGCACCTCCCTGCTTCACGCCGACTACCTCATCCTCAAAAACGGCAACAAGGTCGAGGGCAACATCCTCAGTGAATCCCCCGACGCGGTGCGCATGAAGTACCGGCTGACGCCGAAGATCTGGGACGAAAAGGACTTCCCGCGCGCCGACATCGATCAGGTCGTGCGCCAACGCCCGGAGGAAGTGGAAATTGTCGAACTGCGCAAGCTGCTGCCCACCGAAGACCTGCTGACCGCCGACCGCTACGAGCAGATCATTCAGGACCGCCTACGGCCCTTCGTCAATCAGTACAAGGACACGCCGGAGTCCAAGGAAGCCGAGCAGATCATCGCCACGCTCCAGGAAGAAAAGAAGAAGGTGTCCAACGGCGAGGTCAAGCTTGAGGGCAAATGGCTGAGTGCGCCCGAAGCCAAGGGCGCGGAATACAACATCCAGGCCTACCGCCTGCTCACCCAGATGCGCGAGCACATGGCCAAATTCGAATGGCTGGATGCGCTGCGCGTCTTTGAAAGCTTCTCGAAGAAAAAGCCCGGCTATGTCGGCTCGACCTACTACCCCACCGCCATCGGCGAAGCGCTCGTCTGCATGGACAAGTTGGATGCGGTGCTCTCCAAGATGGCCCAGGAACAACCCGCGCTGTCGAAGGCCCGCGAAGAGGGCCTGAACAAGCTGGCCGACACCGAAAAGGCCCGCACCAAAGCCGCCATCGAGGAGGAAAAGGCCAAGTGGCAGGCTCAGGCCGAAGCCGACCGTCGCGCCCAGATCCGTTGGATCGCCCCCTACAAGTACGACCTGACCTCCATCCTCAACATGCAGAAAAACATTGTCGCCGAACGCTCCAAGCTGCAGGCGATCAACCTCGACGACCTGCGTCTGCGCAGCGAGGCGGTCAACCTCGTCTACCGCAAGATCGGCGAGGAGGATTACACCGGCGGTGCCGCCGCCTTTGAACGCGTTTCAACGCTCTCCAACGCCTCCGATTACCGCGATGTCGTCGCCGACCTGCGCAACCGCCTGATGGCCCTCTACAACACCCTCGTGCGCAAGCAGGCCGCCGCCGCCCAAGCCTCGGCCTCCGGT
>JAEYYS010000167.1 GCA_023428335.1 Verrucomicrobiota bacterium
GTCGCCGCCAACGGCGCCCGCCTTGCCGAACTCTGCGCCACCATCACCGACCGCCTCGGTGGCGAGGGCGGCGTGGTCGACGCCCTGCGCGAGATCGGCCGCGCCAGCCACGAACTGGAAAAGATCGATCCCTCCACCACCGCCCTGTTCGAAGGCTTCAAGTCGGCCCAGATTGAACTGGCCGAACTGGAAAGCTCCGTCCAGGACTACGCCGACGACCTGGAAACCGATCCCGGCGAGCTGGAGCGCCTCGACCAGCGCATCCACACGATCCAGACCCTCAAGCGCAAGTACGGCCCGACCGTCGAGGCCGTGCTCGAGTTCCAGCGCGAGGCGGAACAAAAACTGCACCGCATCGAGAACCGCGGCGAGGAGATCGAACGCCTGCAGCAGCTCGTCGCCACGCGCCGCCGGGAGGTCGACAAACTCGCCGGCCAGATCGGCAAAAAACGCGCCGCCGCCGCGCCCAAGCTCGCCGCGGAAATCGCCAGCCACCTCGCCGACCTCGGCTTCAAGCGCAGCGTCTTTGAGGTCGCCCTGGCCGCGCTCGCCGAACCCGGCCCGCGCGGCACCGAGGAGATCGACTTCCAATTTGCGCCCAACCCCGGCGAACCCCTCAAGCCCCTGCGCCTCACCGCCAGCAGCGGCGAGATGTCGCGCGTGCTGCTCGCCGTGAAAAGCGCGCTTGCCCGCCAGGATGCCGTGCCGCTGCTGGTGTTCGACGAGATCGACGCCAACGTCGGCGGCAACATCGCCGAGGCGGTCGGCCGCAAGATGGCCTCGCTCGGCGCCACCCATCAGGTCATCGCCATCACCCACTTCCCGCAGGTCGCCTCGCTTGCCGCCAGCCACTACGTCGTCACCAAGGACATCGAGGGCGAACGCACCCGCTCGCACATCCGCGAGGTCGCCGGCGAGGACCGCGTCGAGGAACTGACGCGCATGCTCGGCGGCAAGGCCGAGTCCGCCCGCGAGCACGCCCGCAACCTGCTCGCCGACCGCGCCTGACATGCATTACTTCATCACCGGCACCGACACCGACGCGGGCAAGACCTACGTCACCTGCCTGCTGATCGAGGCCCTGCGCCGCGCCGGCCAGGACGCGGTCGGCTACAAACCCTTTGCCTGCGGCGACCGCCTCGACGCCCACGCCCTGCGCCAGGCCGGCGGCGGCGTGCTCAGCCTCGACGCAACCAATCCGGTCCACTTCAAGGCACCGGCCGCGCCCTACACTGCCGGCCTGCTGGAAAACAAGGCGGTCGATGTCGAAACCGCCCGCCTCGGCTTTCTGTCGCTCACCGCCCAACACCGCCAGGTGCTGGTCGAGGGCGCCGGCGGCTGGGAGGTGCCCCTGGCCCCGGGCCGAACCATGGCCGACTTCGCCGCCGAACTCGGCCTGCCCGTGCTGCTGGTCGTCGACAACCGCCTCGGCTGCCTCAACCACAGCCTGCTCACCCTCGCCGCCATCCGCGCCCGCGGCCTGCACTGCGCGGGCCTGATTCTCAATCACACCCGCGACGAGCGCGACCTCGCCAGCATCTCGAATCGGGCGGTGCTCGAACAGTTCGCCGATGTCCCCGTCGTGCTCGAGGTCATGCACGGCGAATCCCAGGTGGACTGGCCGGCGGAACTGCCGCTCTGAGGAGGAGCAAGGGTTGATGATTTACGATGGATGATTGATGAATTGGGCGCCGCCTAACAAATCATCAATCATCAATCCCAAATACTCACTCATCCCCACAAGCAGTCGATCAGCACCGTCGCCGTCATCGCCAGGCTGAGCACCAGCCGCGCCGCCAGACCGGCACCGGTGCCGAGCAGGGTGCCCCAGGTGGATTTCACCGCCGGCGCCATCTGTTTTTTGGCAAAGACGAGTTCAAAAATCAGGCCGCCGGCCAGCGGGCCGACCAGGAAACCGATGGGCGCAAAAAACAGGCCGACCAGGCCACCGACAAAAACCCCGGCGATGCCCCAGCGACTGGCTCCGAACCAGCGCGCGCCGAGCGCACCGGCGAGCATGTCGATGACGTAGGACAGCACCAGCAGCAGGCCAAGCACGACAAAGCCCTGCCAGCTCATGCCCTGCTCTGGCAGCAGCAGGGTATGCACCGCGCCGGCAAAGAAAATCAGGAAGGGTCCGGGCAACATCGGCAGGACCGAGCCGATCAGACCCACCAGCAGCAAACAGCCGGTGAGCAGCCAAATGCCGGAAGCCAGGAACGGAATGGCGTCCCACCAGCCGGCGAGCGTTTCCCAAACAGTCGTGAAAAAGTCAGTCATGATGATGGACCCATTTTTCCGCCAGCGGCCGGCGCGTGCTGCGTGGCGGGGTTGAGCCGGCGCGCGGCCAGCCGAGGTAAATCAAACCCACGCAACGGTCTTCCTGAGCCAAGCCAAGCCAGGCCTTGAACGGTGCCGCGTCGAGCACCGGCGGCGAGGACCAGAACGAGGCCAGCCCGGCCGCCGTGGCGCTCAGCAGCAGGTTTTGCACGGCACAGGCCACCGCCTCGACCTCCTCGATCTCGGGAATCTTGTCGCCACCGCGGCGTTCCAAGACCACCGCGATCACCAGCGGGGCCAGGCGCGGATTCGCCGCGAGCTTGTCGAACTTGTCGGCACGGAATTCCGCCTCCGGCGTGCTTTCCCGATAGGCCTGCTGCAGGGCGTCGGCGAGCCGTTCGCGCGCCCCAGCCTCGAAGACATGAAAGCTCCAGGGCTCGGTCAACCCATGCGTCGGCGCCCAGGTGGCGTTCTCCAGCAGCTCGTGCCACAGCTCCACCGGCACCGGCCGACCGCTCTCGTAGTCCGGTGGCTTCACCGAACGGCGGGCGCGGATCAGCGCCGTGGTCTGCGACAGGCTGGGCAGGGCGTCTTGGCTCATCGCGCCTTCATCGCCCGCGCCCGCCGCTTGTCAAGGCAGCGCACCCCGGACTTGCACCCGCCGCCGACTGCGCCAGCATCCGCTCATGCGCCACTGGCTGCTCAAATCCGAACCCGACGTCTTTTCCTTCGCCGACCTGAAAAAGCGCCCGCGCAAAACCGAGCCCTGGAACGGCGTGCGCAACTACCAGGTGCGCAACATGATGCGCGACCAGATGGCCATCGGCGACCTCGGCTTTTTTTACCACTCCAGCTGCCCGCAGCCCGGCATCGCTGGCGTGGTGAAGATTGTCCGCGAGGCCTATCCCGACCCCACTCAGTTCGATCCGGCCTCGGAGTACTTCGACGCCGGCAGCAAGCCGGAGGCCCCGCGCTGGCTCATGGTCGATGTGCGCTGGGAAGCCGACTTCAAGCACTTCGTCAGCCTCGACACCCTGCGCACCGATCCGGCCCTGGCCGACCTGCTCATCCTGCGCCGCGGCAACCGCCTGTCGATCACCGAGGTGACGCCCGACCACTGGCAGCGCATCTGCCAACTCGGCGGCCTGTGAGGGCTCAGCGACGAAAGCCCTGCAGGCGCGACTGCATCTCTTCGAGCACCGGCGCCATTTCCATCTTCACCTTCAGCGGTGCCTCGCGCAGGAACAGCACGGGATCCTCGGCGATCATGAGCTCAAGAAACTCGCGGTCCTGATCGTTCAGGCGCTCGCCGTCACTGCTGCCGGCGCGCAGGTTGCGCAAATCACCGCGCAGCCGTGCCACCAGACGCTTTTTCTCCTCCTCGGGCAGGCGCTTGAGCCCGGCCTCCAGGGTCGTCAGATAAGGCTCCACCGTGCGGTCGACATACAGCTTCTGCTCCTCCGGGGTGAGCGAGGCGAAAAAGCGGTCGATGAGGTCCTGGTCATCCTCGCGCAGGCTGCGTCGCTGCGAGACATCGAGGCGGTTCAGGTTCATGATGACCCGCTGCAGGTACAAGGCACGGTCGGCCGCCGTGACGCTGCCGCCGTCGAGCCAGGGCGCGCCTTCGACCAAGCCCATCACCTTGCCGGGCCAGGACACCGCGTCATCGGTTTGGCGCATGACCACCGCCACGGCGCTCCAGATGAGGGCGAGCAGGGCGAGGGCGATGAGCCAGTGACGGGGCAGGCGCATGGTTCAGGAGCGACCGAAGCGGCGGCTGAGCAGGCTGAGGAACTCGCCAGCCTCCTCGACGCGCAGGCGGTGGGTGACGAAGAAATACAGGATGGCCGCCACAGCGATCGTGCCGCCGAGTCCTGCGGCACGCAGGCTGAACGACAGCGTTTCCCAGTCGGCCAGCAAGGTCAGGCGCGCGCCGACGCAGAGGGCCGCCATGAGCAGAACGGCGACGCCGAGACGCAGCAGCGAGCGCACCAGCGGCGCGGTTTCCAGGCCGCCGGCAAACTTGCGCATGCACAGGTAGAGCGTCGCGAAGTTGGCCGCCAGACCGATCGCGGTCGCCCAGGCCAGCGCGGTGTGATCCCAGCCGAGCACGAAGACGCTGGTGTAGTTGAGCGCCAGGTTGAGCAGGATGATGCCAAGGCTGACGAGCATCGGGATGAAGCGACGATCGATCGTGTAAAAGGCCGGCTGCAGCACCTTGATCGCGGAGTAGAAGACCAGGCCGAAGGCATAGGCCTGCAGCGGACCGGCGGTCATGGCGACATCGCGGGCGGTGAACTGGCCGTGCTCGAAGATGAGCGACAGGATTTCGCGGGCAAAGATCGACAGCCCGATCGCGCAGGGCAGCGTCAGGAACAGCACCAGCCGCAGGCCTTTGGCGAGCGCGCCGCGGAAGGCCGGCGTCATGCCCTCGGTGGCCAGGCGCGAGAGCATGGGCAAGGTCACCGTGGCGACCGCCACGCCGAACAGGCCGAGCGGCAACTGCTGCAGGCGCTGGGCGTAGGCCAGCCAGGTGACGGCCGCCTCCTGGCCGGGCGTGAACGAGGCAAAGATGGAATTGAGCAGGACATTCACCTGCGTGCCGCTGGCGGCGATCAGCGACGGCCACATGAGGCGCAGCACATCGCGCACACCCTCGTCCTTCCAGCCGAAGTCGGGGCGGAAGCGGAAGCCGACCCGGCGCAGGGCCGGCAACTGCACGGCCAGTTGCAGCACCCCGCCGATGAGGGTGCCGGCGGCAAAGGCGGACAGGCTGGTTTCGCTGACCTTCCAACTGCTGCGAAACCCGGGATCCACCGCCCAGGCCAGGGCCAGGCCGCCGACGATGCAGCCGAGGTTGAAGAAGGCCGAGGCGACTGCCGGTATGAAGAATACCCGCTTCGAATTGAGCATGCCCATGATCAGGGCGGTGATCGACACCAGCGTGATGAAGGGATACATGATCTGCGCCAGCCGCGCACAGATCTCGAAGCTGCGGGGATTGTCCCAACCCGGATTGAGCAGGCGCACCAGGAAGGGCGCAAGCGCCACGCCGGCGACCGCGACCAGCGACATGAAGCAGAGGGCGAGCGTCACCATCTTGCGCCCGAGCATCCAGGCGGCTTCATCGCCCTCGGTCTTGATCTTCTTGGAAAAGGTCGTGACAAAGGCGGTCGACAGCGCCCCCTCGGCAAAGAGGTCGCGCAGCATGTTCGGCGTGCGAAAGGCCGCGGTGAAGATGCCGGCAAAGGTCGAGCCGAACAGGCCGCCGAGCAACTGGTCGCGCACCAGACCGAGCACGCGGCTGCAGAGGATGGCGATGGACACCACGCCGGTGCTGCGGGCGTGGGACGCGCGATCCTGTTGCGCTTCGGCCATGCGATTCAGGGTTTCACCGCCGCCCGGCGCAGCTTGTCCATCATCGCCGTGCCCATGCCATGTTCCAGCATCGGCTCGGCAATGATTTCGTCGACCCCGAGCTTGTCGAGTTCACGCAGGACATAGAAAAAGCGCACCGCCGCCTCGGGCAGCTTGCCGCTGCCGGGACTGAGCACCAGCACCTGCGCCCAGTCGGTCAGGCCAAGGTAACCGTCCTTCTCCTCACCGCGGAAACTCATCAGGGCATAGCGTTTGCCCGGCTCGGGCGTGAAGTCGGAGGGTTTCGCCAGCAACCGCAGCGGCGTGCGCGGCGCGTAGTGCGAGGCGAGTTGGCCAGGCGCCTCGGTGGCCTCGTCGACGACGCTGCGGGTGACGCGCTGGACCCGGCCATAGACCTTCAGGTCCTCAACCGTGATCGGGCCCGGCCGAAGGACGGTGAGCAGGTTCTTCGGTGTCGCGGCCTCAATCTTGAGGATGGTCGATTCCAGCCCGTGCATGCAGGCGCCGCCATCGACGATCAGCGGGATGCGACCGTCGAGCTCGGCGACCACGGCGCCGGCCGAGGTCGGGCTGATCGAGCCGAAGCGGTTGGCGCTGGGCGCTGCCAGCGGGCGACCCAGGGCCTGGATGACGCGCTTGAACACCGGGTTGGCACTGACCCGAACCGCCACGGTCGGCAGGCCGGCGGTGACCAGGTCGGGCACGCAGGCTTTTTTCGGCAGGATGAGGGTGAGCGGGCCGGGCCAGAAACGTTCGATGAGCTGGATGACCGCCTTCTGGATCTCCGGCGGCACCTCGGCGACCGTGTCGAGCAGCTTTTTGTCGGGCAGATGCACGATGAGCGGATCAAAGGTCGGCCGTTCCTTGGCCGCAAAAATCTTCGCCACGGCGGCCGGATTGAGGGCGTCGGCGGCGAGGCCATACACGGTCTCGGTGGGCAGGGCCACCACCTCGCCCTGCTGAAGCAGACGCACAGCCTCGGCCACGGCCTGGTGCAGCTGCGGCGGCGGATCGGTCGGCAAAACGGTGGTGGTCATGAGCGCCCATGCTTGCGCCAGTTTCGCCGTCTTTGCAAGGCCGGCGCCGTCCGGAGCACGGGCCTACCCGCCCTCGGGGGCGCCGGGCTCTCCCAGGGCAGCCGGGACAGCCTCACGGCAGAAGGCCTCATCCCCGCCATGAAGGCTTTTCATGGCTCGCTCGGGCGGCAGGCCTGCATCGCCAGTTGCCAGCGGGCGGCGCGCGGTCTAATCTCCGCCCCGCTCGTTCCGGGCGGCTGCCCCCGTCCCGCACCATGCCCGATCTGGAAAACCCCTTCGAAGAAACCCTCCTGCGCCGCAACCGCGCGGAGCCCTGCACCGTGGTCATCTTCGGCGCCACCGGCGACCTGACCCACCGCAAGCTGATCCCGGCACTGTACAACATCGCCGCCTGCGGCGACCTGCCGCCGCAGTTCAAGGTGGTCGGTTTCGCCCGCCGCGACAAGAGCGACGAGATCTTCCGCACCGAGCTCGAGCAGGGCAACCGCAAGAACAGCCGCCAGGGCCACAGCGACGAACTCTGGGAAAACTTCAGCCACAGCATCCACTACCACCGCAGCGAGTTCGAGGACCTCGAGGGCTACCGCGCCCTCGGCCGCCTGCTCGACCAGTTCGACGAGGAGCGCGGCACGCCCGCCAACCGGCTGTTCTACCTGGCTTCCGCCCCCGAATACTTCAAGCCCATCCTCGAACTCATCCGCGAGGCCGGCCTCAACCGCGGCGCCGGTGACAAGTGGGCGCGCGTCGTCTGCGAAAAACCCTTCGGCAAGGACCTGCAGAGCGCCCGCACCCTCAACGAGGTCGTCGCCGGCACCTTCGAGGAAAAGGACACCTACCGCATCGACAACTACCTCGGCAAGGAGACGGCGCAGAACATCATGGTGCTGCGTTTCGCCAACGCCCTGTTCGAGCCGAACTGGAACAGCCGCTACATCGACCACGTGCAAATCACCTGCGCCGAAAACCTCGGCATGGAAGGCGGCCGCGGCGGCTACTACGACACCGCCGGCGCCCTGCGCGACATGGTGCAAAACCACCTCTTCCAGCTGCTGACCCTGGTCGCCATGGAACCGCCGACCGACCTCAGCGCCGACAGCGTGCGCGATGAAAAGGTCAAGGTCATCCGCGCCCTGCGCCCGCTGGTTGGTCCGGAGGCCGTTGGTGCCAACGTCATTCGCGCCCAGTACACCGCCGGCAGCGTCGACGGCGTGCCGCGCGTCGGCTACCGCCAGGAGGATCGCGTCAACCCGGAGTCGAAGACCGAGGCCTACGTCGCCCTGCGACTCTTTGTCGACACCTGGCGCTGGCAGGGCGTGCCCTTCTACATCCGTGTCGGCAAGCAGCTGCCGAAGAAGGCCACCGAAATCAGCGTGCACTTCAAGAAGCCGCCGCAGGTGCCCTTTGCCACCGCCCAACTACCCGGCAGCAGCGAGAACACCCTCGTCATCCGCATCCAGCCCGACGAGGGCATCGCCCTGCGCATCCTCTGCAAGCAGCCGGGCCAGGCCCTGTCCATGCAGCAGGTGAAGATGGACTTCCGCTACAGCAGCAGCTTCGGCAAGGCCAGCCCCGAGGCCTATGAGCGACTCCTGCTCGACGCCATGGCCGGCGATGCCACCCTGTTTGCCCGTCGCGACGAGGTGGAGAACGCCTGGAAGTTCATCGACGAACTCGAGCACGCCTGGCACAAGACCGACACCCCGCCCGCCATGTGCGAATACCCCGCCGGCAGCTGGGGCCCCAAGGAAGCCGACGAACTGCTCGCCCAAGACGGCCGCGTCTGGCGTCTGCTCTGAGGCAGGCCTGCGCCAGAACGGTTACGGCTTCGGTGCTGACGCCCCGGCCGACTCCACCGCAAGCAGCGCCTCGGCGAACCGGCGACCGATCTCCAGGGTCCCTTGGGCGGTGAAATGGGTGTGCGACGGCGGCAGGGTCTCCGCCCCGGCCGTGTCCACGTAGCGGCAGCGCGACAGCTCCCTGGCAACCTGCTTCTGCGCCTCAATGACGGCGGGCATGTGCGGGTTCTTGCCGTTGCCAAACCGCGTGTTGACCGCCAGCAACAGGATCAGGTCGGGCGCTCCCAAGTCCTGGCGCAGGCGCTGCAGCATCGCCGACAGATTCGCCGCATACAACGGCGCATGCTGCGGGTGCGCATCGCTCTCGCCCTGCACCCAGATCAGGGCACGCGGACGCAAGGTCACCCCGCGGGCGGTCGCGGCGGCGGTGGCCAGGCGGATTTCGTCGATCATCGCCGCGTAACAGGCATCGGCCTGGCCCGGCAGCGAGACATTCCAGTCGCCAGCCACCGAGGTACCGCTGAAGGCCGTCTTGATCACTGCCAGCGGAGGGCCCGGCTTCGTCTGCAGGCTGCGCACCAGGCCCATTTCGGGGCCAAATCCACCCTTCGTCTTGCGGTTGAAGTTGCCGTACTGCCGACCGGTTGTCTTGGCGGCGTCGCCCTCCATCGCCGGTGTGCGCGGCTGAAACTGCAGATGCGTCCACTGGCGACCACTCGTGCCATCGAAGGTGTCGGGCGGCGGATCGCCTACCCGCCACCAGAACAGCGTCTCGGCATCCCGTGGATCGACCGACAACTCCTCCGCATAAGCGTCAAAGCCCACCGCATTGGACTGCCCCGCCACCAGGAACAGGTCGCGGGTTTCAGCAGCGAGGGAAAGCCCCTGCAGGAGCAATGCACAACTCAGAGTGAGGCAACGCATCATGGGATGACAGCGGAGGAATCATTTCGGTTCAGTCCGACAGCGCCCCCACCTTGGCCGTGCGCTCCACCCTGCGATACAGGAAAGCATCGCTGGTGAGCAGGGAGAGGAGCAGGGCTTTCATGCTGCCGCCGTGGTCCCGGTAGGCGCGGTGGGCGGCCTGCAGGACGGGGGCGTCGTTGAGGGTTTCATTGCGGCCCATCCAGAAGCGGAAGGCATGCCGAACGAAGACCTGCTCGACGCGCTCGCTGTTGGCGAGCTTTTGGATCATGTCGAGGGCGTTGGCGACCGGGCCGTCGAGGGCGGGGTCACCGCTGTCGATGATCTCACCGGTGGCATCGACGGGTTGGTCGAGCTCGGTGGTGCGGAAGATCCCGGCGTGGTTGTACATCTCGAAGGGCAGCCCGAGCGGGTCCATCTTTTCGTGGCAGGTCCAGCAGTACTGCTGCTTCGTCACGCGCATGCGCTCACGAAGCGTGCTTTGCGGTTCGACCGGCAGTTGGGCATCCACGGTGATGGGCACGTCGGGAATGCCCCCACCGAGCAGGCGCTCGCGAATCCAGATGCCGCGATGGATGGCGTGATTGTCCATGGCGTCGGATTGTGAAACGAGCCAGGCCGGGTGCGTGAGAATGCCGAGACGCTGGCCTTCGGGCGCGGTGGCGAGCACGCGCTCAGGCCTCATGGAGCCGGCGCCAAAGGTCGGGCGGCTGACGCGGGCGTGGATTTGCGGACCGTCGAGAGGGGCCTCCTCCACGGCCACGTTGGCACCGCCGCCGCGCTTGCGCTCCTGCCTGGCGCTGGCAATCCGCTTTTCGGCCGCGGCCAGCAGCTTGCCTTGCTGATTGAGCGATCGCTGCACGAGCTTGTCGTCCGGATTGTCCTTCAGCTTGGACTCCAGGGCGGCGACCTCCGCCTTCCGCTGCTTGAGTTCGTCCGCTTCCTTCTGCGTCAACTCCTCCTCCGCCTTCTTCTTCGCGGCTGCAGCCACGGCTTGTTCCTCTTTCGTGCGCTTTCTCCCGAAGTAGGTCTTGTCCGTTTCAGTGGCGACGACGCGCCGGGTGGTGAGCAGTTCCTTGAGGACCTGCCTGTCTTCCGCCAGGACCAACTCGATCAGGCGGTCCGTGCTGGCGGTGGCGTCAAACATGGCGCGATAGTGAGCCTCGCCACGCGTGGAGACGCCCGTCTCCGTCAGCGCCCGGGTGTCCTTGCAGATGTAGCCCGCCAGATCGTAGTCGAAGTAATCGCGGAAGAACTGCAGGACGCGTGGCTTGCGAATGCCGGGGTCGTCCAGCATGCGGGTAACCTCGCGCCGCACGTCCTCGCGTGTCTTCATGCGTCCGTCGAGGATGGCCTTCCGCAGGGGTTCGTCAGGCTTGAGGTAGCGCAACGCGTGATTCACGGCCAAACCCAGCTCCCAATCCTGCAGCATCACGCGGCCGTGCCCGTCAGGCTTGCCGGTTTCCGCCAGTTCGGGACGGAACAAGGCGTCGCGATCGAGAAAGATGGACGACAGGCCCATCATGACGCCGTCATTTTTCCCGACCTTAGCGATGCTGTCCTTGACGATCTGCAGGTAGTTGTCGGACTCCGTCAGGCTTGGCGGGCGGAAGGTCAGGGCTTCGAAAAGGTAGTCCACAGCGGCGCGCAGACGTTCGTCGGTGACCTCCGGTTCCTTCATGAGGTCGAGCACCGGCGTCAGCGGGCGCAGGACTTTCGTGCTGTAGACGATGGCCGTTGGCAGTCCGCGCAGGTCGCCCTTGGGTTTCACCTTGTCGTAGGTTTTGGGATCGTCGGTGATCTGTTCCGGCATGCCGACGAGGCTGAGCGGCCCGTAGGCCATGTATTTCAGGATGTCCTCCGCCTTGCCGAGGATCTGGGTCGCCTCGGCGCTGTTGACGGAATAGAAATCGGGGTAGTTCTTCAAGCCAACCTTGCGCGCCGAGGACAGCACCACGGGCACGCTTTTCACCGCCGTGGCATAGGCCACCGTGCCGCCAGCCCATTGCAGGATGTTATCGACGCCAAAGTAGAGCTTCAACTCGCCTCCATGGTTCGTGGGCACGGCGTCGCCATGGGCGCGCAGGCCGGGCTTCTCGGGATCGTAGGTCGGCTCGGTGTTGATCAGCTCGTTGAGCCGGGTGATGTGCTCCTGCGGCGTCACGCGCCAGAGGCGGGCGGGTGACGATGTCGGCGTCAGTTGGATGCCCTCGGGCAGCGGACCAAAGAGCAGGTCATGACTGACGAAGTTGCCCTTCTTCGGGTCGAGGTGGGCATGGAAGCCGCCCTTGTCCTTCATGACCCGTTGCAGTTCCCCGACGATCCAGTCGGCGAAGCGCAGCCGGTCAATGACTTCGGGCCGGGCCTTCTTTTTCGGCGGCATTTCCTCCAACGCGACCTGCGCCCAAACGGACTTCCAAAGGGCGGCGTTGGTCTCATCCACCCGCGACAATTCGAAAAGGTTGAGGTCCCCCTTCTGGGTGTCGTTGTCGTGGCAATCGAAACAATGCCGTTCAAGGAAGGGCAGCGCCAAGTCCCTGAACGTCGTACGAACGGGCTCTCCGGGCGTGTAACTGTCCGCAGCCCCGGAGTCAGGGCCGATCAGGGCGAAAGCCGCCGCGAAGAGAGAAACGATCGTCCGGCTCACGTCAGGACTTCTTGGAGAGGACCCCTGCCAGAGTCGAACTTCGCCGCCATCTTCTCGCTCATGTTGAAGCGGTCGCACGTGCTGCCGGAGGCCGTCAGGATGCTGGAGTAGAGGGCGTTGATCGGACGCTTGCCATCGAGCTGCGTGAAGCAGCCGGTCTTGAAGGCGCCGCCACAGTTGCCGAGCAGCATCACCGGCCAGTTCGCACCGCTGGTGTGCTGGGCGTCGGCGTTGTTGCTGGTGTAAACAATGAGCGTGTTGTCCATCATCGTGCCGCTGCCTTCGGGCACGCTTTCCAACTCCTCCATCAGCTTCACGAGCATGCGACAGTTGTACTGGCGGATCTTGATCCAGATCGGATTGTCCGGCTGCTTCATGTGGCCGAGGTTGTGGCCCTGCTCTTCGACCCCGATGCCCTTCCAGGAGCCGAAAATTTCACCGCGACCGGAACCCAGGGTCAGAACGCTGGTGATGCCGGATTTGAGCGCCGAGATGCCGAGGTCGAGCAGCACGTCGTGCCAGTCTGTCTCGAACTCGGGATTCGTGTACCGGTCATCGACCTTCGGCGCAAAGTTCCGCAGGTGGTCGGAGACACCGTTCAGGCGGGCACGCAGGCCGTTGATGTCGCGGAACCCCTCCACGTATTGGCCGTAGCGCTGGCGATCCGCCGCCGGCAGGCTTTTGCCCTGGGCGGCCGCCAGTTGCTCGATGCGATCAAACAGGCCCGACCTCGCCTCATGCTGCCGGCGGATCCCCCCCTCCGAGATGCCGCCGTACAGCATCTGGTAGAGGTGATTCGGGTTCGAATGCATGAAGATCGGCTGCCCCGCGCCACTGGCCGACAGATTCGCAACGGTGGGCTTGGCCTTCATGTTCTCCATGGAGTCCATGCCGATGCAGAGGTGCGGAAGCAGCGTTTCCGGCAGCACCTTGCTCAGTTCATAGTCGATCGTCGGTCCGCTGGGCGGCACGCCGTCGCTGCCGCGATACCCCCCCAACGCGCCAAAAAAGGCACTGTGCGACGGACTCGTGTGCAGGCCATGCAGGCCGTTGATGATGTGCAGACGCTCCTTGAAGGGCTCAAGCGCGGCAATCGGTTCCGGCAGCCTGGCCTTGGCCAGCGAACCACTGCTCTTCATGCCCGCCGGAACACAGGTCGCCGGGTCAAAACCCTGGTTCTGCATGAAGAAGATCACCCGCTTGGGGCCCCCGCCGGAGGCACGGGGTGCCGCCTGGCTGATTCCCGGAAAAAACGGTGCCCCCACAGCGGCACCTGCCGTGGCGGCGATTTGACGGAGGAGGTTTCGGCGATTCAGCATGCTACCGCGTCAAAACGGCCCGGGGGCGGGCGACTTTCATCGAACCAGCAACGCGGCAGCCTGGGGGTCCGGCACGCGGGATCCGTGCTACAGTCATATCGTCAGCCGGTGGCACACGGCCCCCATTTGGACGGATTGCGCCTCAGGGCTGGGTGAGCACGCGCAGGTGGCGGAACTCAATGGCACCGGCCTTTTCGCCCTCAGGGCCACCGGAATCGCCGCCCAAGCCCAGGCCGGCCTTGGCCTCGGCGACCGCAGCATGCGTGGCGGTCCAGGTGCGGCCGGCGTAGTCGACGGTGATCGTCTGGTCGCGCAGCACGACGCGCACCGACTGCCATTCCCCCTGTGGCGGTTCGAGGGTCTCCCGCACCAGATCGAGGCTCTGGCCCTTGGCCGGATGGGCGATGATGCGGAAGCTCTTCCGTCCCAGCACGACATTGAGGATGTGTCCCCGCTCGCGGGTACCGTCCATCGGCAGGATGACGTACGCGGCCTTGCCCACGAGTCGGAACTCGAAGCGGATGTCCGCCTGCCGGTAGTCGAGCTTTTGTACCGTCACCGGCCCGTGCCGACGCGGCCCGGACTCGAAGCCGCGCAGCACCCCATCCTGCAGCTTCCAGGTGCCCAGCGACCAGGCGCACCGCTGAGGCAGAAACCCCTCGAACGTCGACGCCAGCGTCGCCCCCACCGCGCCGACCGTCACCGGCTCGGCAGCGGGCGCAGAAAATCCAGTCAGGCCCAGCAGGGCGAGCAGGCAGGCAAGAGGGAAACGCCGGGGCATGGCAGGTGAAGGCATGGGCTGAGATTCGCGGTCATCTGTCAGCGCAGCAAGTGGCGTCCCTTGTCGGTAAGTCGGTATTTTTGCCGGCGACTGTTGGGGTTGTCGGGCACGGTCCACTCGAGAAGGCCATCCTGCAGCAACGGCAGGATGTGGCGTTTGTAGTTCAGGTAGGCATTGGCCAGACCAGCCACCGCCAACAGCTCGGCCTTGGACCGTGGCGAGGGCGAGCAAGCTTGAAGCATCCGCAGAACTTGCTCACCGACTTGCTCACATTGTTGCTCACCGCCGTCGGTTGCCACCACCTCCTGCAGAGCTTTCAGGAGAGCGGAAAGCAGAAACTCAATGAAAATCGTCGAGTTTCCAGCCTTGTCACTGGCGGCCAGAGATCGGTAATAGTCAGCTTGGCGATCGCGAATGACTGTTTCCACCGGCAAGTCCGCGAACAGGGGGTTCCAGCGACTGAGGATCAGCGTCTGCCAAAGTCGTCCCAAGCGACCATTGCCGTCAGAGAATGGGTGGATGAACTCCAACTCGTAGTGAAATACACAACTGGCCACAAGCGGATGCGTCGAGGTGTATTTCAGCCAGCGATGAAGGTCCTGCATCAGGCCTGGAACACGCGCGGCAGGCGGTGCCAGATGGACAATCTGGGCCCCCTTGGCGATGCCCACCGCACCGGAACGAAATCGCCCCGCGTCTCTGACAAGTCCCTGCAGCATCAACTTGTGGGCGGCGAGCAGGTCTTTGACCGAGGAAGCTTGCCACGACGACAGTGCCTCGTAGGCTGAAAAGGCATTTTTCACCTCCAGAATCTCGCGTGGTGGCCCGAGAACCCGTTTGCCTGCAATCACGGCCGTGACCTGCTCCAGGCGGCGCGTGTTGTTGTCTATGGCCAGCGAGGCGTGAATTGAGCGGATGCGATTGTCCCGACGCAGTAGCGGCACCGCCCCCTTGCTCGTCAAAGCACTCAAGCGCCCCACCTCAGCCGCAATCTCCGCCACAAGCCAGAGCACGGTCCCTGTGAGGGTGAAAGGGGGAGCATCCACGGCAGGCATAGGGGATAAATGATCAGCCGTTGATTTCTGGATTCAATCCGCAAGAAGCCGCTCAGCGAAACTTGCCAGTGATGTCGAACCAATACTCCCGAATCAACGTGATTGTGCTTTGCTGCCGCTTTTCGAGGTGTTTGTCGAAGTCGAAGTTCGAATCCTGAATTCCTTCCGGCCCTTCAAACTCGGCTTTCAACTCCTCCCAGACGCGCTCAGGCACGGCTTGCACCTCAACCGTAAGATGATCAAAAGCGCGGCCCCCTTCACGGACAAGATGCTGACTCTGATTGCGCCACTGGATTCCAGAAAAGCTGTCGCCCACGGGTCGCTGAATGATCAACTCTTCATGAAGACGCTTTTCGATGAAGACATTCTGCCACCCGAGCCAGTCGAAGGGCATCCCCTCAACATCCGGATCTTCATTGTTGAGAATGCACGCATCCTGCATCGAATACCCCCAGCCGCCACGAATGGGCAATTCCCCTCCAAGGGATTTGAAATGCGCGAGTAGAACGTCACGAGGACTGGCTTCGGTTTTGAGGGGTGGTATATACATTGATTAGGAACATATTTGCCAATGCATCAACTGTGAGGTGCTGCTGGAAGATCTACTCTAGGTGCAAATGTCAAAAAAATATCACGGTTGGTGCCTGTTCGAGGATCAAACAGGTCAATTCCACGTCCCAGGTTTAAAGTGAAGGATGGAGTCTTCAAGTAACGCTCGTGAGGCAGACTGCTTTCGCCATGACGTATCACGGTTGGCGCAATCTGAGTATCGGCGCAAAGCTCGTCAAGGCGATCCTGAATGTTTCTAGTTCGATAACCTTCCGTATGAATCACAAGTTCAATCCTGTGCTTAGATTGCCCGAGAAAATCAATCCACCACGGCAGGTTGTGGTAAAAATTATCGCCAAATTCTCGCCCGATCACACTATCGTAGATTTCGAATTTCCCTTCAACCAACAGGATTCTGGAAAGGTGCTTGTGGAAAAAATCGGACGGCGTGATAACACCCCGCGGCAACGACAGCCCGAACTTGGCCTGCTGACATCTGGCCGCAAAATCACTTCCATGGAACCTGTCTACCGATGTCACTTCCACCTTGCCGCTCGGCAAAGTTCCGGCAGTTTCGGTAATTATCGCATCCAGACAAGGATGACTGCGGTTTCGAAGCGCTACAGCCGCCGTTGTTAAATCATCATCCTTTTCGTCGACATCCAAAATGTCAACGAAGCGCTGCAACTCCCAGAGTTTCTCAAGCAAGGAGAAAATTAACTTGCGGGTGTCTTGATTTTCAATCGCCTTCACCGCATCCCTCAACTCCTGACCTGTGCGCCAGTCCGTTGTCTCAGCCAGCAAGCAGTTCCCGAGAATCACTCGGAAGATGCCAATAAGCGCATCCGCCCCAATCCCACCCATGCAGGAAAGCTTGCTGACGGATTGCGGATCAAGAAAAACACAAAAGATCATGGCTCAAAACATTTCATCCAACCTATCCTCAAAAAAACCCTGTGGCCAGTTGTCTCGAAAACGCCCATGCTCGTCGATCCGCAATTCCTGAATTGCCGATCCATGTTCGCTAGGCTGAACATACAAAACCGCCACATCCTGAGGATTGATCGGGCAAACACCGTCCGGCAGTTTATTCCTTGTTGTTTCCCGAATTCGTCTCAGCACGCGGAGAATCAAATGCTCGCTGTGGGTTTCGAGGACGAAGGTGTTTCCGCGTCCGAGGGCGGACTCGATGAACAGATCTCCGAGTTCGGCTTGCAGGCGGGGGTGCAGGTGCAATTCCGGCTGCTCCATGACAATGATTTCTTTCTGCGAATCCATGGCTTGAACTAGAACAGGGACCAACTGGCTGATGCCCACGCCGATGTCCCGGCAGGAGACGGCTTTTCCGGTTTTGGCGTCTTTGAGAAAGACTGTCTTGGATTTGTCAGTGCGGAAGGCGCTTTCGGATACCTTAATGGCTTCATCAAGATCCGACTCGGCATCCCAACCAGCGCCGTCATGGCCTGTTGTCGTGCCCTCAAGGTTCTCTTTATTAAGAATATCCGCTTTCCATCGATCAATGCGTTCCAGAAGATGCGTGCGCAACCCTTGTCCGTATTGTTCCTGTACAGCCTGATGCCCCACGGTAATTTGCAGGCAAGAATTCTGTGTTGCGAGCCATTCGTTGACTTGCTCCCGCAAGGTGCCGCTCAACCCAAGCCGGCGCCAAGCGAACCAGCCATGGGAATCCTTGCCCTCAGGAAGCTCCGCGACTTTGATGTCGCGGCTTGGGTAGGCTCGAATCGGCCCGAGATAGGACAATGATCCAAACTGGGCTTCCGCTGCACCCTGGCAAAGACGCAGCAAGTCCACTTCTGGCATCATCGAATCCGAATCCCTTCTACCGAGCAGCTTCAAAATATTGGCATCGCTTGTTTGAGCCTCTGTGGCAGCAGATTCCAGTAGCCTCGGACTGCCCGGCAGCCAAGAAGTTGCATCGTCAAAGACCACCCTGAATCCAGCGCTGTCACGCTCGAACCTGAAATGCGCCGCGTCTTGATCTCTGGAACCGCCAAGGAGTGGAGCATGTGTTCCCAAATCAAGCTTCAGGAGTTCCAACTCCGAGACTTCGTTTCTCTCTGCCAGAAGCAGAGTGTTTTCGCCGCTTCGAATCTCGAACCGAACGAGGGACGGTCGCTCCGCTTCGGCCGCAGGCAGTGGCTTGTGTTTCAATTCGTCAAACATCCTGCAAACAAGATTTTGCAGTTCCACGATCACTTCCTCAGCACTGGGAGGTTTGCCATAAGAAGGGGATTCGTCACGAACTGCCAGTCCAAGGTCCTTGAGAGGACCGTATTCCTGTGCGGCTTGGCTGAGCTTGGGACATTCCTTCTCAAAAACTTCTGAGAAGTCGGGAGCCTGCAAATTTTCAATATTGGCATAGGGATAGTCGTTCTCATCAAGTGCTGCCTCCAGCCACAGCTTGAGCCGGCTTTCTCCATATTCAGCCGAGATCATCTGGGTGAGCGAGTCTTTGGTCAGCTTTTTTGCCAGCTCAATTCCCCATTCGAGAAGATCCTGCAAGGGCTTGCTCTGAAGCGCCTTATCGAGACGCTCCTTCACCATCGCCCGCAGACGGGCATGGTAGTTCGCTGGGGGTGGGCAGGTGGCAAAGCGGGAGATGATCTCGACATCCAAGCTGCCGCGCAGCCGAAGGCACAGGCGATTTTCCACCTCGGCGCTGGCGTCGCTTCCGTGGCGGAACTGTTTGAACCCGCCAAGGTCCACTCCCTGGCGGGAGCCATTCAATTCCACGTTGGCGTCCCCGGCAGATGGCCAATAGACATCCAACGGGTGTTTGCGACCATGAGGCGGACAAACGACATCCTTCAGCCAGAGCAGGTAGTGGAGAAGGCTGGACTTTCCGCCGCTGTTGGGACCGAAGACCAGGGTGATCGGCTTCAGGGGGATATTCTGAGGATGTGGGCCAAACGCCTTAAAA
This sequence comes from Verrucomicrobiota bacterium, assembly GCA_023428335.1. Classification (GTDB taxonomy): domain Bacteria; phylum Verrucomicrobiota; class Verrucomicrobiia; order Verrucomicrobiales; family Verrucomicrobiaceae; genus Prosthecobacter. The sequence goes on from JAEYYS010000167.1 coordinate 18,708, forward strand.
TTGGCGACGCCAAGAT
>JAEYYS010000176.1 GCA_023428335.1 Verrucomicrobiota bacterium
AGCCATAGAGGCGCAGCAGGAAGGCGCGCGCCGCCTCGGCCAAGGGCATCTGCTGCCACTCGGCCAGCAGTTCGGTCGCGGCCGCCAGGGCGACGCCCAGCCGCCCGCCCACCGTGCCGGCCTGCAGTTCGCGGGCGTGATCGAGCGTCACCGGCAGGTGCTCGGCGGCGAAGGCATCGGCCTCGGTGAGCAGGTCGCAGCCGCCCGCGGCCGTGCCGGCCAGGGCGGCGCGCATTTCCGGCACCCGCAGCAGGCGGGCCAGACTGCGCCAGGAGCCGGTGGCGAGCAGACTGCGCCACTCGCTGAGCAGATGCCAGAGGCCGGTCTGCAGCGCCGCCAGGCCGCCGGGTTCGAACACGGCCACGCCTTCCAGCGCCAGCTTTTCCGCCAGCACGGCACCGACCTCGGGATCGGCGACGCCGACCGCCACCCGCCCGGCGGGCGCGAGGGCGCGCAGCTCGGTGATCACCTGGTTTGCCTGCGCGGTGGCGTCGTGGCAGAGCCGCAGGGCTGCGTCGTCAAAGGGCAGCACCACCGGGGCATCTTCGCCCCAGGCTTCGATCCGCGGTCGGCCGAGCGCGTCGAAAGCCTCGCCCCGCTCGGCGGGCGCCTGCACGGCCACCTCGACCTCCACCCCGCGCGCGGCGCAGGCGTTTGCCCAACGGTCAAAGAGTGGCGGCAGGTCGGGCGCGGCCAGGATGAGCACCCGCGTTACGCCTTCCGGCAGCACGGGCGCTTCGGCGATGCGGCGCTTGGCCGCCTGGGCGTCCTCCAGCCCCTGATCCGCCAGCACCGCGGCCTGCGCGGCGGCCAGCGCGGCGAGGTCACGCCAGCGCGCGGTGTCGTGCCCGGCCTCGACCTCGGCAAACCCAAGGCCACCGGCGCCGATGAGCGACTGCAGCTCCATGAGCAGGCGCGCGGTCTCCACCTGCCAGGTCCAGCCGTGGTCCTCGGGCGGCTGCGGAAACAGCGCCGGCAGTCGGGCGGGCGGCAGGCTTTGCAGAGCCTGCTGCCAGGCGAGCTGCGATTGCAGCGGGCTCGCCACCCCGTGCCGCGCCGCCGGTGGCAGCAGCGCCTGCTCGGCGGTCCAAACGACCGGCGACAGCAAACCGGTCGCCGCCCAGCCGCGCGCCAGGCCCTCGCGCAGGCGTCGGCCGGCCTCGGCGGTGGGCACGATGAGCAGGGTGTCGGCCAGGTCCGGCGCACCGCTGTCGGTCGGCCGTTGCGCGCTGAGAAAGGCCAGTGCCTTGTCGAGTACCGGCGCGTCCCAGCCCCAAAAATGACGGCGGATGCGGCTCATGCGGGCTCGACGCTGCGGATCGCCGCCGGATCCTGGGGTTCGGGAAAGTGACCGGCCTTGGCGAAGCGCTGCACGCAGTCGCCGGCGCCACCGGTGATCCGGACCTCAAGGCCGGCGCCTTCGCCGATGGCCGAGCTGACGTAAAAGCAGTGCTGGCAGAAGCAGGGCGTGATGGTGCGGCCATGGGCGCGCAGGTAGGCGATGGCCGGGCAGGTCTGCACGCGCACGACGACCTCCTCCGGCAGCGTTTCCACCTCGACGACGGCGCCCGGTTCAGCGGCAAAGAAGGCGCGCCAGTAGGACGCCACCGCCGGCAGACCCCCGGCGCGCCAGCGTTCCGCCACGGGAGCGTAGTAGCCGCGGCCGAGTTCGGTCCAGTAGCGGCGCAGGCCGTCCAGGCCGGCGCGCGCGAGCACGAAGCGGAAGGTCGCATTGATCGCCGCGTAAAAATCCGCGGCACCCACCGGCTTGGTGTCGGTGTAGGGCAGGGGGCTGTCAGCCGAGGAGTTCATCGAGTTGCCGTCCGCACTGCTTCAGGTGATCGTGAATGGCCCAGAATTCGTTGCCCATGGCCAGGATGCGGCAGCCGAGATCGAGCACGGTTTTGGCGTCTTCCATAGTGCCGACCGGAAAGCCCCAGGGTTTGCCGGCCGCGGCACAGGCGGCGGCCATGGCTTCGGTCGCCGCACGCACGGCCGGATTGCGGATCGAGGCCTCACCGCCGGCGCGCAGGGAAAAATCGCCCGGCCCGAGCAGCAGGGCGTCGACCCCCGGCACCGCGGCGATGGCCTGGAGCTCAGGGACCGCGGCCGGAGTCTCGATCTGCACGATGAGCAGGGTCTCGCGATTGCGCACGGCCGGATAGTCGGGCGTGCGCCCGAGCCAGAAGCCGCCGTCCAGGCCGGAGCCATCGACCCCGCGCTCGCCGAGCGGCGGAAATTTGACGGCCTGAGCCAGTCGCGCCGCCTCCGCGGCGGTGTTGACCTGCGGGATCATCAGCGCCGTGACGCCGTCCTCGAGCAGGCGTGACAGCCCGGTCTTCTCCGTGGTCGGCGGCCGGAACAGCAGGTCGATGTCGGCCAGGTGATGGCGCGCGGCGAAGTCGGCAATTTCCCTCGGATTCCACGGGCGGTGCTCGCCATCGACCCAGACCGCATCGTAACCGGCGGCGGCGGCGAAGGCGGGATAGTAGGGCAGGTTGGCGCCCAGGGCGCAGACCCGGGCGACACCGCCCGCGTCGAGTTTCTGCCGGAGTTTCGATCGTCTCATGCCGTGCCGAACTTGGCGGGGTTTGGCGGGGCTGACAAGAACCATCCGCGCCCGTGATAACTCGGCCCGCCACGTGCTGTTTGATAGGCATGTCCTCCGACCCCGCCGCCGATGCCCCCACCGAAACCGAGGTTGCCGAGCTGCTGGGCGACGCTCGCGACCGTCTGTTCCGCGAGGTCGGCAAGGTCATCGTCGGCCAGAACGAGGCGGTCGAGCAAATCCTCATCACCCTGCTCGCCGGCGGCCACTGCCTGCTCACCGGCGCGCCCGGCCTGGCAAAGACCCTGCTGGTGAAAACGGTCGCCGATGTCTTTC
>JAEYYS010000394.1 GCA_023428335.1 Verrucomicrobiota bacterium
GCATCGCCGCCTTTCTGTCGCGGCTTGAACCCGGGGCCTGCTGGGAGCGCGACAACTGGGGCCTGAGTGCCGACACCGAACTCAATCATCATCCGGTGCGCGACCTGCCCGGCCTCGATGCCACGGCGACCCTGGCCACGACCTGGCTGCGCCTGGAAACACAATTTCTCACCCGCTTGCGTGAGGCGCCCGCGCTGCTCTTTGGCATCCGCCTGAGCCATCACCGACTCGATGCCCTCGCCGCCGAACCCGGCCTGGCCGGGCGACTCGCCACCTCGCTGGAATCGATGCCGGAGGCGGTGGCGAGCTACAAGGGACTGGCTGCCGCGCGTGGCCCGCTGATCGACGCCCTGCGTGCCTGCGACGGCGCTTGACGTCTGCCCGCCCCGGCTCTTGGCTGGCGACCTCATGCCCGATTTCTCCAGCATCGGCCAGCGCCTCGGCGGGCCCAGCGGCATCCAGGAACTCATGGACGACCTCGGCGCGGCCCTGTCCACCCACCCCGACATGCGCATGCTCGGCGGCGGTCAACCGGCCGCCATCCCGGAGGTGCAGTCGCTCTGGCGCGAGCGCGTGCGCGAGTTGCTCGACGACGGTGCCGCGCTCGATCGCGCCCTGCTCAACTACGAGCCGCCCGGCGGCAGCCCGGTCTTCCGCGAGGCCATGGCCGGCTTCCTGCGTCGCGAGTGCGGCTGGCAGGTTGGTGCGGAAAACATCGCCGTCGTGCCGAGCAGTCAAACCGGCTTCTTCCTGCTCTTCAACCTGCTCGCCGGCGAGGCGGCGGGCGGTCGCAAACGCATCCTGTTTCCGCTGCTGCCCGATTACATCGGCTACGCCAACCAGGCGCTCACCGAAGGCCAGTTCACCGGCCTGCCGGCCCTCATCGAGCAGCGCGGACCGCACACGATCAAGTATGGCGTCGATTTCGAGCGCCTGCGCCTGACGCCGGACATCGCCGCGCTCTGCGTGTCCTGCCCGACCAATCCCACCGGCAACGTGCTGACGCCCGCGGAGTTCGAGCGCCTGCGCGATCTCGCCCGCGCGCAGGGCATTCCGTTCCTCGTCGACAACGCCTACGGTCATCCCTTTCCCGGCGTGCTGCAGGGCGACTGGCGGCCGCACTGGGAGCCGGGCATGGTCTTCAGCATCAGCCTGAGCAAGGTCGGCCTGCCCGGCCTGCGCACCGCGGTGCTCGTGGCCGATGCCCCCATCGTCAAGGCGCTCGCCAACATGAACGCCATCGTCTCGCTCGCCAACGGCAACCTCGGTCAGGCCCTGCTCACCCCGCTGCTCGCCGACGACCGCCTGCTGCGGCTGGGGCGCGAGGTCATCCGGCCGTTTTACCGCGAGCGCGCCGCCTTCGCCACCGCCGTGCTCGCCGATGCACTCGGCGCGGACCTGCCCTGGGCCCTGCACGAGCAGGAGGGCGCGTTCTTCCTCTGGCTCTGGCTGAAGGACCTGCCGGTGCCCGCCGCCGAACTCTACCGCCGCCTCAAGGAGCGCAACGTCCTGGTCATCCCGGGCCACTACTTCGCCTTCGGCCTCGACGAATCCTGGCGCCACCCGCAGGAATGCCTGCGCCTGACCTTCTCGCAGCCGCGCCAGGTGGTGCAGGAGGGACTGGAGATCCTCGCCGATGAAGTCCGCGCTCTGTATCGCGCCTGAGTCGGTCAGCGAATGCCGGGGAAATCCGAGAACACGGCAAGCGTCAAGGCGCTGCACCCCAGTCGCCCAGCCGGCGCACCGCGGCCGGATCATCGCTGAGCGCGGCCAGCAGTTCGGCGATGCTCTGCGTGTGACCGGGCAGGATCAACTGCGGCCGGATTTCCGCGAGCGGCGCCAGCACGAAGCGACGCAGGTGCAGGCGCGGATGCGGCAGCACGAGCGCGGCATCGTCGCTGACGAGATCGCCGGCATAGAGCACATCGAGATCCAGCGGCCGGGGCGCGTTTTTCTCGCGCTCGCGCGGCCGGCCGAGCGCCTGCTCAATGGCCTGCAACTGCGCATGCACCGCGGCGGCGGGCAGGGCCGACTCGATCTCGACGACCGAGTTGAGGAAGGCCTGGGTGCCGGGCGCGCAATCGACCGGCTCGGTCTCATACCAGCCGGCACGCGCCGTCACCCGGGCCCCGGGCAGTTGCGCCTGCAGCCGTTCGAGACCGGCGCAGAGATGCGCGGCGCGGTCGCCGAGGTTCGAGCCGAAGGCAATGCCGTAGGCCGTCATCTCACTTCAGGCCGAGCACGTCCTGCATGTCGTAGAGACCAGCGGGCTGGCCGGCCAGCCAGCGCGCGGCGCGCACGGCACCGCCGGCAAAGGTGTCGCGGCTGCTCGCCTTGTGGGTCAGTTCGACGCGTTCGCCGGTGTTGGCAAAGATGACCGTGTGATCGCCGACCACATCGCCGCCGCGCAGGGCGTGCACGCCGATCTCCACCGGCGTACGCGCACCGACGTCGCCAAAGCGGCCATGGCGGCAGTCGCTGTCATAGGACAGGCCGCGCACATCGGCGAGGATTTCCACCAGCGTGCGGGCGGTGCCGCTCGGCGCGTCCTTCTTCATGCGGTGATGCATCTCCACGACCTCGAGATCGAAGTCCGGCCCGAGCAGTTCGGCGGCCTTGCGGGTCAGCCAGAACAGCGTGTTGACGCCGACGCTGAAGTTCGAGGCAAAGACGACCGGCAGGGACTTCGCCGCCTCGCGGATCGCCGCCAGCTCGGCGTCGGTGTGGCCGGTCGTGCCGATCACCAGCGACTTCTTCTGGCGCAGGCACTCGGCGAGCAGTTCGTTGGTGAAGTGGTGCGAGCTGAAATCGATGACCGCGTCGCACTTGGCCAGCGCCTCCGGCAGGGAATCGCCGACATCGATGGCCGCGCCCACGGCCACGCCCTGCGCCGCCGCGGCGCTGATGACAGCCTGGCCCATGCGGCCCTTGCAGCCGGTGACAAGAAGATGGAGATCGCTCATAAGGATGGCCCCTGACCTAGCCGAACTTGCCCGTCGCCGCAACCGCCGGCTTGGTTGGGGAAGGGCTGGTAGGGCCCGCTGCGCCGGCGCCGTGGTTTCTGCTGTAGGCGGGGGCAGCGACCCCGCGTTCCCGGCCGACCGCCGCAACGCCAACCTCAGGTGAACCGCTGATGGGACGCTCATGGGACGCTGATCCTGAGGGGAAGGGACCGAGGGCCAGTTCTGTAGGCGGGGGCATCGACCCCGCTCACGGGGCACACCCCCGACCGCGCGCAGCGCCTTGGACTGCGGAGGCCCTCCTCCGCTCTGCCACCTCGGCCGGTCCACCGACGGAAACCCAGAAGGTCCGCAGATTTCACAGATTGCGCAGATGGGACAGAAGGGGAACCGCAGATGATCAGAAGGGGTCGGAGGGGAGCGCGGCCACTCTTGCCCGCTTCTTCTCAGGGGACCAGACTTTGCCCGGGAAACTGGCGGTTTTGTGCGGGGGACAAGCTTGAGGTGCCCGAAAATCGGCCGGATTTGCCTGCGTGTCGGCCGGATTTGTTCGCTTGTCGGCAGGACAAAGGCGCGTGTCGGCAGGACAAAGGCGTGTGTCGGCAGGACAAAGGCGGGTGTCGGCAGGACAAAGGCG